>JACDBD010000136.1 GCA_013695115.1 Actinomycetota bacterium
CGGAGCGCCAACTGCCTCGGCCACTCCGACGCCGACGTCGACCAGTCCCGCGGCGCCGGCGCCCTCGCCCTCTGCGCCGACGGGATCCACTTCATGGGCTGGATCCCGCGGGGTCGGTACCTGCACATCCCGGCCGGGGCGATCGAGTCGGCCACCGCGACCCGCGCCTACACCCGACCAGGCTTCGCCCGGGCTTCCGCCCGTCCGATGCTCCAGGTCGACTACCGCACCCGTGGTCGCGCGGCTCGCGTCGCCTGGTCGGTCACCGACGCCGACGCGTGGTCCGAGGCCATCGGCGAACTGCGAAGAGCGTCATGAGCCCGTCCTGCGACATCTGTCAACGCATCGCCCGGACGGAACGGGGCGAGAACGCCTTCACCGTCGCCCGTACGCGCACCGGCTACGTCAACCTGGCCGACACGCAGTACCACGAGGGCTACACGATCTTCGTCGCCAAGCGTTGCGTCGCGGAGCTCCACGAGCTCGAGCCCGACTTCCGACTCTCATACCTGCGGGAGATGGCGCTCGTCGCCGAAGCCGTGTACCGCGCCTTCACGCCCAAGAAGTTGAACTACGAGCTGCTCGGCAACGACGTGCCTCACCTTCACTGGCACCTGTTCACCCGCCACGCCGACGATCCGCGCCCGCACGGCCCGGTCTGGGAGGACCTCGAGTTTCTCCGTGCGCTCTGGACCAATAGCGCGACCCCCGAGGAGGCTCGCCTCACGTTGCTCAAGCAGCGCCTGCTCGCCGCACTCGAGGCCACCGGTCTGACGTTAGAACAGCGATTCGTGTAGCCCCGTGTGACTGGTGGGGCTGGAGTTTCTGTCACACCCCCTCCGTACAATCCGGACATGAAGTTGTCGCAGCTGCGCTCCTCGCTGAGCAGGTACGCCGGCTCCTTCGATCCCGCGCTGGTGTCAGCTCGCGACGCGGCCCGCATCCGCGACGAGGCGAGCGCCATCAAGACCATGGCGGCGGCGATCGAGGCGCGGGCAGCGGCACGGGTGGCGGAGACGAGTGTGTGGAGGAGGTCCGGCCAGCGGTCCGCCGCGCACGAGCTTGCGGCCGCAGCGGGAACGTCGGTCGCGCACGCACGCGACGCCATCGAGACCGGCCAGCGGCTCCAGGAGCTTCCGGCGACCGCGGACGCGGTCTGCCGGGGCGAGATCTCGATGGAGCAGGCGTCGCTCGTAGCCAGCGCCGCCGACGCCGATCCCGACGCCGAGAAGCGTCTCCTCGACGCCACCCGGTCAGCCTCGATCGGTGAGCTGCGCGACACCTGCGCTCGGGTCAAGGCCAACGCGTGCGACCGCGAAGCGCGCCGACAGCGCATCCACGAGCAGCGTGGCATCCGCAGCTGGGTCGACGGGTCGGGGACCGGCCACCTGCACCTGAACGACAACCCCGAGCGGGTCGCCGAGATCATGGCCGGCCTCGCGCCGACCCGCGACCAACTCTTCAAGAAGGCGCGCAAGGAAGGTCGACGAGAGCGATCCGAGGCGTATGCCGCCGACGCGCTCCACCAGGTCGTGGCCCGGCGAACCGCCGGAAAGGCGAACGGGTCGACGAAGATGCTCGTGCGCGTCGACCTCGAGAAGCTGGTCGGCCTCGCCACCAGCGGCGACGAGGTCTGCGAGATCGCCGGCTACGGGCCGATCGCGGTCTCCGCCGTCCACGAGCTACTCGAGACCGGCGACCCGTTCCTCGCCGCCGTCGTCACCAAGGGCAAAGAGGTTGTCGGCGTGGCCCACCTCGGCCGCCGTCCGACCGCGCATCAGCGCAGCGCCCTCGAATGGCTCTACCCGACCTGTGCCGCCGAGGGATGCAACTCGCTCACCTACCTGGAAATGGACCACCGCGAGGACTGGGCCAGGACCAAGCAGACGGTCTTCGACCTCCTCGACCGGCTCTGCCCGCACCACCACGACCTCAAGACCCGCGACAACTGGGCCCTCGAGGAAGGCACCGGCAAGCGAGCCTTCGTCCCGCCCGACGATCCCCGCCATCCCCGAAACGCCGCGCCGCTGGCGGCGGCGTGACTGACTGATCGGGCACGTAGGCTCCCGGCCTCATGGCACTCGTCCTCGTCGACACGCCGCGCCCTCACGTCGGGCTCATCACGCTCAACAAGCCCGAGCGGCTGAACTCGATGTCGTTCGGGCTGGTCGAGGCGCTCTACGACGCGATCGATGAGATGGTGGCCGACAACGGCATCTGGGTCGTCGTCCTCACCGGTACGGGGCGAGGGTTCTGCTCCGGGCTCGATCTCGAGGACCGCGGCCACGTCCCCGGGATCGACGGCATGCAGCCGGCCCGCATCGGCATCAGGGCGATGGAGTACATGGGCGACACCGTGCCCGCGCTGCGGGCGATGCCCCAGCCGGTGATCGCCGCGATCAACGGCCCCGCCTACGGCGGCGGGATGTGCCTGGCCCTCGGCGCCGATGTGCGCCTCGCCGCAGAGTCGGCAACCTTCTCGGCCGCCGGCATCACGAACGGGCTCACCAGCACGGAGCTGGGCGCGTCCTGGCTGTTGCCGCGCGCCGTGGGCATGTCGCACTCGGCCGAGCTGCTGCTCACGGGATCCGAGATCGACGCCGGCGAGGCCGCGCGCATCGGGCTGGTGTCACGGGTGGTGCCGGACGGCACGGTCGTCGACGAGGCGGTTGCCGTAGCGGGGCGCATGTGCGAGCTCAGCCCCTTCGGCATCCAGATGACCAAGCGCACCTTGTGGGCCAACCTCGAGGTCGACAGCCTCACCGCCGCCATCGACCTCGAGAACCGCAACCAGCTCCTCGCCGGCCACACCGGCAACCTCGACGAGGCGGTCGCTGCCTTCCGGGAGAAGCGGAAGCCCCGCTACCGGGAGTAGCTAGAGGGCCGAGTGCTCCAGCCACCAGGCGAGGAGGGCGTCATCGCCGAAGCGCTCGAGGCGGTCGTGAGTGAGCGCCCGGCGCCCGTAGAGGAGGAGCAGCAGGTCAGCAGCAGGACCGCGCACCGCGACCGTGCCCTTGGCGTGGTCGCGCTCGCAGCTGAAGCCGTCGGGCTCGAGGCGGATCGTCCACTCGCCGTCGGCATCGGTGCAGTGGAAGTGCAGCGACTCGCCGTTACCCCGCAGCTCACCGATGTGCGGCCGGAAGGAGGCCGCGTGCGGCAGGTTGTCGAACAATTCGTCGATGCCGTCGACCGCGACCTCAGCCGCGATCACCGGTTCGCGCTCGAGCGCAAGCTCGGCGTCGGTACGGTGCACGGTGGTCTCGTGCAGCATGCGGCGGGGCCAGAAGCGGGCGTGCTTGTCGGCGCCCCACGCCCACATCGACGCGTCGGGATCCGAACCGCGGAACACGGCCACGATGTCCCCGGCTCCCTCCGCCAACCAGTCGGGGCGCGCCACCGGTTCGGGAACCGGAACGTCCATGCGTGCACGGTCGAGTCGCTCGGGCGAGAGCTGCCGCACCATCTCGGCCGCCCACCGCTGCACGATTCCGGTGTGCTCGATCAGGTCGGCGACCGACCAGTCCGGGCAGGTGGGCACGCGCATCGACAGATCCGCGCTCCGCACGGTCTCGGCCATGCGCTCGATCTCGGCGTCGAGCGCATCGCAGTACCCCTGGTGGCTCCCGCGAGTCACGCGTTCAGGACAGGAGGGGTTACTCGGCCAGGTCGAGGTGAAGCATGCGGATGGCGTTGCCGCGGACGATCTTCTGGACCGTCTCGTCGTCGAGGTCCTTCATCTGACGTTCCGCCACCTGCTTGCTCTCGGGCCAGGTCGAGTCGCTGTGGGGGTAGTCGGTCTCGAACGTGATCGTGTCGACGCCGATGTCCTCGAGCGAGCGCAGCCCGTGAGGGTCGTCGAAGAAACACCCGTACACGTGCTCGCGGTAGTACTGGCTCGGCGGCTTCTTCACCCGGTCCGCGACACCGCCCCAGGCTCGGTTGTGGTCCCACACCGCGTCAGCGCGCTCGAGCACGTACGGAATCCACCCGATCTGGCCTTCCGAGTACGCAATGGTCAGCTTCGGGAACTTCTCGAACACGCCCGACATCAGGTAGTCGGTCAGCGACATCGCCGCGTTCATGTACGTGAGCGTCGAGCCGACCGCGGGCGGCGCGTCCGCCGACGTCGACGGCATCTTCGACGACGAGCCGATGTGCATGCACACGACCGTGTCGGTCTCGGCGCACGCCCGGAAGAACGGGTCCCAGTACCCGTCGGCGTCGTGCACCGACGGCAGCCCGAGGAACGGCGGGATCTCGGTGAACGCAACCGCGTGGCCACCGCGCGCCGCATTGCGCCGGATCTCGTCCGCCGCCAGTTGCGCGTCCCACAGCTGGATGATCGGCAGCGGGATGAGCCGGCCGTCCGACCCGCCGCACCACTCGTCGAACATCCAGTCGTTGTAAGCCTTGACGCAGAGGTCCGAGAGCTCCTTGTCGTTGGCCTCCATGAACGTCTGGCCGCAGAAGCGCGGGAACGTCGGGAAGCTCAGGCTGGCGTCGACCCAGTTCACGTCCATGTCCTCGAGCCGTGCCTTCGGGTCGTAGCAGCCCGGGCGCATCTCCTCATAGGTGATGGCGGTGATCTTCACTTCGTCGCGGTCGAAGCCGACCGCGGCGCTGAGGCGGGTCTGGGGGATGCGCTTGTCCTCGTACACCCACCAGTCGCATGGGTTGCCCTCGCCCTCGGCGTACGAGAACTTGCCCCCGACGAACTTCATCTCACCCAGCGGCGCTCGCTCGACCCGCGGGCCCACGTCCAGGTACTTCTTGGGCAAGCGGTCCTGCCAGACGCCGGCCGGCTCCACCACGTGGTCGTCGACGGAGATGATCTTGGGGATCTCGGGCATGGCGCCGAGCTTAGACCTGACGACCCGTCAGATCGACGGCCGGGTCGACGGCGCACGCGCCAGCTCGATGAGGAACCCCGTCGCCGCCGCCGCCACCCCAACGAGTGCGACGAGGAGCGTCTGAACGAGCAGGCTGCTCTCGATCACGTCCCAGGTCGCGTCGAATCCGGCGCGGTCGGCCCCCTCCGGGACCCAACGGGACGCGTACGCCTGCGCGCCGGTGACGAGCAGCGCGAACAGCACCGACGCGACGACCACACCGACACCGGCGATCCCGAGGGTGAACCCGCGCCGCTCGGCCAGCGCGATCGCCAGCGCGAGCATCCCGAACGACAGGATGATCGCAATCAACGATCCCCACCGGGCTGCTTCGGCGCCGATCCAGACGTACGGCGCTTGACCCCGCTGAACCAACACGATCTCGCCGAACTCCTCGGTGGACGGGAATTGGTCGGCGACCTCGGGTGCAACCTCGCCCACCCGCTCGGCAACGAGCGCGAGCGCGGGATCCAGATCGAGAGTGAGCGCGTCCTCCCCGTCCACGAGTTGGTCGTGGACACCTCCGTTGGCCTCCCGGAACAAGCCTCGGAACTCGGGCGTTGCCAACGCGTCGCTGATGAGCGCCTCGACCGGAACTCCGCTCTGGCTGAACCCTGGGCGAGTCCGCTCGACCTCCTGCACGATCTCGAACGCCAGCGCGTCGCGGACCTCGTCCCGCTCGAGCAGGTCGTCCGACAACGCGGTGAACTCCTCAATGTCGAGGACGACCCGCTGCGTCCAGATCCCGAGGCCCGCCAGCGGCACGAGCAGCCAGCCGGCCACGAGGAGGGGAACGACTCCCCGACCGAACACGACGCGCTACGTCACGTCTCGATGAGCTCGCCGCACCGGTACGGCACCGCCACCGAGAACGCGGTCCCGTCGCTCAGCACCAGCGACCCGCACGGCGATGGGACGTCGTGCGCCTCGGGGAACGCCGTCGGGCCGGCCGTCCCCTTCAGGCGCCATTCGAAGTCGTCGTTGGCAGCGTCGAGGAACCGCTCGGGCGTGAGCCGCTTGCCGGTCTTGCGCGCGACCTGCACGAACAGGTCGGCCGAGAAGTACCCCGCCGCCAGCTGCGGCGTCAGCGCGGCGTCGGGCTGCACGGCGCGCACGTCGTCGATCAGGCGCTGCATGGTGGCGTTTTCGGGCGCGGTCTCGAACGGGGCGAATGGCACCAGCGCGGTCGCGCCCGCCTGCACCGAGACGAGCCGCGGGTCGTACCCGATCGCGTTCGTAAGCACCCCCTGATACCCGAGCGCGCGGAGCGAGCCGGAGACGGCGATGACGTTGGGGAACGCCCCGGTGAGGAAGACCACGTCGGGAGGGCCGCCGTCGTTCGCGGTCATGATCTCGGTCGCCACCGGCGTGGCGTCGGGAACCCCCGCCGCGGGAACACTCTGCTCGGCGTACACGACGTCGATGCCGACGTCCTCGGCCGCGGCGGTGACCGCCTGCTGGTTCCGGCGACCGGCCTGATCGTCGTCGGCGACGACGGCTGCGCTCGTCATCCCGGGACCGCCCTCGAAGTATTCCTCGATGAGCTCGCCCCAGACGTTGCTCGCCCCGTCGTTGGGCGGGAACAGGCAGCCGTTGAAGCCGAACGCGTAGTCGTTGCCGCAGAAGCCGGGGGCGATGCCCCATCCGATGACCGGCACCTGCTCCCGGTCGAGGAGGCGGTCGCCCTCGAAGGCGGGCGTGACGACGGGCACGATGGCGAAGACCTGGTCGTTCTCGACCAACGTGCGGACCTCGGTCTCGTCGAGCGCGGCATCGCTCGCGTCGTCGGCGAAGCGGATGAACTCGATCGTGCGCCCCCCGGGGAGCTCGCCGTCGCGGTTGGCCCGCTCGAAGCGTGCCCGGGCGCCCACGGCGGCGTCGCCATAGAGGTTGGTGTCGCCCAGCCCGCCGACCCTGATCGTCGTATCGGTGACCCCGCGGGGATCGGGCCCGCCGCCGGCCCGCTCGGCCTGCGCCACCCCACCCGCGGCGAGCACGGCCACCGAGATGAGGACTGGTACCGACCGTCGCATCGGGCCAGTCTGCCCCACCGATCGCCGCCTTAGACGCGCGCCACGCCCAGGTAGGTCTCGCTCAGCCGGTCGGCGTCGGCCTCCTCACGGGGTCCGGTCCAGACGATGCGGCCCAGCTCCATGACCGCGACCGTGTCAGCCAGCGCGAGCGCCTCCCGCGCCTTCTCTTCCACCAGCAGGAGCGCGACGCCCCGGTCGCGCAGCTCGGCGAGGGCGGCGGCGACCTGCTCCACCGCGATCGGTGCGAGCCCGAGCGTGGGCTCGTCGGCGATGAGCACCTCGGGTGGGCTCGCCAACGCCGGCGCGAGCCCGAGCATCTGCTGCTCGCCACCGGAGAGGAGCCCGGCCACCTGCTTGCGGCGTTGACCCAGGATCGGAAACCGCTCGTACGCCTGCCGGCGCTCGTCCCCGCTGCGCAGGAGGATCGTCAGGTTCTCCTCCACGGTCAGACCGGGAAAGAGGCCGCGGGCCTCGGGCACGAGCAGCAGGCCGCGGCGAGCCCGGCGGAAGGGTGGGTCGGCCGTCACGTCGTCGCCATCGAGCAGGATGCGACCGCGAGTGGGCGCGAGAAGCCCCGCGGCCACCGCGCACAGGGTCGACTTGCCCGCCCCGTTGGCGCCGAGCAGCGTCACCGCCCGGCCGGGGGGCACCGCGAGGTCGACGCCGTGGAGCACCTCGACCTCGCCGTATCCCGCCACGATGCCCCGAAGCTGGAGGGCGGCGCCGGGGACGAGCGCCCCGAGAGTCTCTTCCTTCATGGTCGGCCTCGCTCCGGCGC
>JACDBD010000163.1 GCA_013695115.1 Actinomycetota bacterium
CTGCGGGGCACGGTGGCCCTGGAGGAGCAGGGCCACGGCGACCCCGTCGATCGCGTCCGCGCCCGGGCGCGCCGCAAGGGCGCCGACTGGATCGTCACCGGCGCCAAGCCGTTGGTGCTCGACGGCCATACCGCCGACTGGGCCATCGTCGTCGCCCGCACCGACGAGGGCCTGGGCTCGTTCCTGCTCGAGGCGCCGAAGGGTGAGGCGGTCCCGACGCTCGACCCGACCCGCAAGGCCGCCCGGCTCGTGCTCGAGGAGGAGCGCGTCGTCGCGATCGGTCCCCGCACCGACCACACCGCGATCTGGCGGCGGGTGGTCGACGACGCCGCCGTCGCCATGAGCGCCGAGCTCGTGGGCGCGTCGGAGGCCGCGCTGAACCTCGCGGTCGAGTACGCCAAGGCCCGGGTGCAGTTCGACCGGCCCATCGCCACGTTCCAGGCGATCCGGCACAAGGCCGTCGACATGCTGCACCGGCTCGAGCTTGCCCGGGTCGGGACGCACTACGCCGCCTGGGCGTCCGACGTCGACGACGAGCAGCGCGAGCGCGCCGCGGCGATGGCCAAGGGGTTCGTGGGCGAGGCCGCGGTGTTCATCAGCGGCGAGGACATCCAGATCCACGGCGGCGTCGGCTTCACCTGGGACTGCGACGCCCACTTCTATTACAAGCGGGCCAAGCAGAACGACGGCATGCTCGGCTACCAGGGCTGGCAGCGCCACCGCCTCGCCGACCTGGTGCTCGACTCGGCTTGAGCAACAAGGTCGCGCCGCTGCGCGACGCGGTCGCCGAGCACGTGCGCGCCGGTGATGCACTCCACGTCATGGTCGGGCACACCCGCTGGACCGCCGCGGCGCGCGAGGCCGTGCGCCAGTGGTGGGGGCGCGATCCCGGGTTCACGTTGATGATGCTCAGCCTCTCGAGCCTGGGGACGCTGTTCTTCCGCGGCGGCCTGGTGCGCGGGGTCGTGACCGGGTACTCGGGCGACACGTTCCCCAACTTCACCCCCAACCCGATCTTCGCTGCCGCGTACGAGAAGGGTGAGGTCGACGTCGAGCACTGGTCGTTCCTCGCCTTCTCCCAGCGCCTCGAAGCCGGGGCGCGCGGATTGCCGGCGATCGTGACCCGCTCCATCGGCGGGTCGTCGATGGAAGCCAACGATGCCTACACCCGGGTCGATACCGCCCGGGGTGAGATCGGGCTGCTCTCGCCGCTCGTCCCCGACGTCGCCTTGCTGCACGCGCCGGTCGCCGACGCGGCGGGCAACGTCGCCATCCACCCGCCCCTGCTCGAGGGGGTGTGGGGCGCACTGGCCGCACGCCGCGGCGCCGTCGTGACCGTGGAACGGGTGGTCGAGGACCTGCGCCCGTGGTCGCACCACGTGCGCATCCCGGCTCACCGGGTGCTGGCCGTGTGCGAGGCGCCGCTCGGCGCCCACCCCGGCGGGCTCTTTACCGGCGACCTCCCCGTCGACGGGTACGGCGAGGACTACGAGTTCTGGGTCGACGCGCGCGCCGCCACCCGCGCCGACGACTTCGACGACTGGATCCGCCACTGGGTGCTCGAGCCCGATGACCAGCACGCGTACATCGAGCGGCTGGGCGACGAGCGCGTCGAGCACCTCCGGGCGAAAGCAGCGCCGGACTCGTGGCAGGCCGACGAGGCCGCGTCCCCACCCGACCTCGACGCCTCCCCCAACCGATGGGAGCTCGCCGCGGTCTGGGGGGCGCGCCACCTGGCCGACCGGGTCGTCGCTCTGGATGCGGACGCGGTGCTCGCGGGAGCGGGCGTCGCCAACCTTGCCGCCTGGCTCGGCGTCACCCAGGCCCGCGCCGCCGGCGCCGACGTCGAGCTCACGGCCGAGATCGGGCTGTGGGGTTACGAGCCCACGCCCGCCGACCCGTTCGTGCTCAACCACCGCAATTTCTGGCGGTCGACGATGCTCGGTGACGCCGCCATGGTGCTGGGCGCGCTCGTCGGCGGTCCCGGTACCACGACCGTCGCGTGTCTCGGGGGCGCGGAGGTCGACCGGTCGGGCAACATCAACTCCACCCGACTCGACGACGGTCGTTTCCTCGTCGGGTCCGGGGGCGGGAACGACGTCGCCAGCGTGGCCGAGGAGTCGGTCGTGGTCGCGCTCCTCACTCCCGAGCGGACGCCGCCCCAGTGTGGCTACGTCACCTCGCCGGGGCGGACGGTGCGCGCTCTCGTGACCGACTTCGGTCTGCTCGAGAAGCGTGCCGGCGCCGACGAGCTGGTGCTCACCGCGGTCCCGGCCGGAGAGGCCCCGCAAGCCGAGCGGATCGCGGCGGCCCAGGCCGCGTGCGGGTGGGACCTCCAGGTCGTCGAGCTGGTGCGGGAGCTCGCGCCGCCGACGCCCGAGGAGATCGCGGCACTGCGCGGGTGGGACCCGCGGGGCTGGTTCCTGCGCGCCCGGTAGGCGCGCTACGGGCGCCCACGCCCGGTCGTGCGTCGTGTCAGCCACCGCCCGCCCCTTCCCCGCTCGCCGGGGCCGGCCGTTCTCCACGGATCGTCGGCCCACGGAGAGAGTGAATTCTGAGGGACGTTTACGGTCAGAGTGCCGTCCGCCCACGGGCCTCGAGGCGTGCGGGGGTACCCTGCCCGGCCAGCGGGTCGACCAGGGGGGTTGTCATGGGGCGAGTCGCCATCCAGGGCGTGACCAAACGATTCGGCGACGTGACCGCGGTCGACCACCTCACCCTCGAGGTCGCTGACCAGGAGTTCCTCGTCCTGCTGGGGCCGTCGGGCTGCGGCAAGTCGACTGCCCTGCGCATGATCGCCGGCCTCGACGAACCCACCGAGGGCGTGATCGAGATCGGTGCGCGCGTCGTCAACGACGTCGAAGCCAAGGATCGCGACGTCGCCATGGTGTTCCAGAGCTACGCCCTCTACCCCCACATGAGCGTGCGTCGGAACATCGAGTTCCCGCTCCGGTCCCGCCGGGTCGACCGGGACGAGCGCCAGCAGTTGGTGGAGGAGGCGGCCGGGATGCTCGGCCTCGACACGCTCCTCGACCGCAAGCCCGCGCAGTTGTCCGGCGGCCAGCGCCAACGGGTGGCCCTCGCCCGCGCGATCGTCCGCCGTCCGCAGGTGTTCCTGATGGACGAGCCGCTGTCGAACCTCGACGCCAAACTGCGGGTGCAGACCCGCGCCGAGCTCGTCGAGCTCCACCGCCGGGTCACGACCACCGTCATCTACGTGACCCACGACCAGGTCGAGGCGATGACGATGGGCGACCGGATCGCGATTCTCAATGACGGGTTGCTCCAGCAGGTGGGCCCGCCCCAGGACGTCTACGAGCGCCCGACCAACCTGTTCGTCGCGCGTTTCATCGGGAACCCGCCCATGAACACGGTGACCGGGAAGGTCGTGCGGGCGGACGGCGACAGGCACGCGGTGGCCGTCCCGGGAGGCGAGATCGCGGTGAAGCCAGAGATCGGAAAGGCGCTCGACCGGCTCGCGCTCGCCGAAGTCGTCGCCGGCATCCGCCCCGAGCACCTCGAGCTCGGCGCCGACGGCCCGATCGAAGCGACTGTGAGCGTGGTCGAGTCGCTCGGCCACGAGCGCCATGTGTTCTGCCGGCTCACCGACGGCCAGCCGGTGATCGTGCGCCAGCAGGCCGCGGAGGCCGCGCCGGCGGAGCAGACCCCCGCCCGACTGACCTTCGACGACGCCAACCTCCACCTCTTCGACCCGACCACTGAGCGGCGGGTGGAGGCGTGACCCCGACCACCACGCCACCGACCACGGCACCCGTTGCCGAGGTACCGGCGCGGCGGCGGCGCTTCAGCCGCCGGGTTCGAGAGGCCAGCCTCGGCTACGCGCTCGTGCTCCCGTCGTTGCTCGTGTTCGGGACGTTCATCTTCTATCCGTTCTTCAAGAACTTCTACCTCGGCCTCTACCGGAACCCGCCGTTCCCGAACCTGCCCCGCAAGTGGGTCGGCTTCGAGCAGTACTCCGACATCCTCACGTCCAGCGACTTCTACAACAGCGTGAAGGTGACCGTGCTCTTCGCGCTCTACACGGTGCCGATCGGAATCGCCCTCGGCCTCTTCCTCGCCGTGCTCGCGCACCAGCGGTTGCGCGGCATCGCGATCTACCGCACGATCTTCTCGTCGAGCATCGCGACGTCGGTGGCGGTGGCGTCGGTCATCTTCGGCACTCTCATGAATCCGCGGGTCGGGCTGCTGCCGTGGCTGGGGCTCGACCCGCAGCCGCCGATCCTCCAGAACCCGACGTGGGCGCTGGTGGCGGTGTCGGTGACGACCGTGTGGCAGAACCTCGGCCTGTCCTTCATCCTGATGTCGTCGGGGCTCCAGTCGATTCCCGACGATCTGCTCGAGGCGGCCGAGGTCGACGGGGCGGGGCCGTGGTCGCGCTTTCGGAGTGTCACGCTGCCGCTGCTGTCGCCCACGATCTTCTTCGCGGTAGTGGTCGGGACGATCTTCGCGTTCCAGAGCTTCGGCCAGATCGATCTGCTCACCGAGGGTGGCCCGCTCGACCGCACGAACGTGCTGACGTACGCGATCTTCACCGAGCTCCGCGAGCGGAACGACCCCGGTGCGGCGGCCGTGCTCGCGATCGCGTTGTTCGGTATCACACTGCTGCTGACGGTGATCCAGATGCGGGTGCTGGAGCGGAGGGTCTTCTATGCCCGGTGACGGCGGCCAGGACTTCTACATGGGTGGCCCCAAGCGCGACGGCGCCGCCCGCCGATGGAAGCTGGTCGGGCGCTACGTGCTGATCACCGTGCTCGCGTTCATCGTCATCTTTCCGATCTACATCACGGTGGTGAACTCGCTGCTCCAGCCGGACCAGATCGCCTCTCAGCCCCCCAGGTTTGTCCCGACCGACCCGCAATGGCACACCTACGATGACGCCTGGGACGGCGGCCACATGGGGAAGTACCTGCGCAACAGCTTCATCGTCA
>JACDBD010000073.1 GCA_013695115.1 Actinomycetota bacterium
GCCTCGCGCAGAGGGCCGAGCCGTCCGGCCAGCGCCCGGGCCCGGTCGAGGTGTCCCCCCGCCAGCCGGGCGACGGTCGCGGCCCGGTCGGCGTCGACGCCGGCCTCGGTGAGCGTGGCGCGGATGGTCGGCTCGTCGAGCGTGCCGAAGTCGATGCGCTGGCAGCGCGAGCGGACGGTCTCGGGCAGCTCGTCCGGATAGGCCGTGACCAGCACCATCACCGTCCGCTCGGGCGGCTCCTCCAATGTCTTGAGCAAGGCGTTGGCGGCTTCGTCGCGGTTGGCGCGCCGGAGTCGCTCGGCCTCGTAGATCACGACCACCTTGCGCTCCCCCTCGATCGGGCTTCGGTACGCCTCGGGGATCATGCGATCGCGCACGTCGTCGTTGACGGAGTAAGTGGTCGCGGTGGGCTCGAACTCGACGACATCGGGGTGCCGGCCGCGCCGGGCGAGGTCCCAGGCGCGCTCGTCGTCGCCGGAAGCAACCAGCGCGGCGCCGAAGCAACGCGCCGCTTCCTCCACTCCGGCACCGCGGGGACCGACGAGCAGGTAGGCATGTACGGGTCGCTCGGCGGCGTGCTGGAGCAGTGCCACCGCGCGGTCCTGCCCCGTGACGTGGTCCCAGCCGCTCATGGCGTTGGACTCTAGAGGCGAGCGATCGCGGCGCAGGTACCCGGAGCACAAGCGACCGGGGCCCGGAGCGGCCCGACCCGTTGTGGCCGAGAGCGGAAGGCTAGGCCTCGAGATCGAGGCGACCGGCCACGGCCTTCCAGACGAGCTCGTGGACCTCGTCTTCGGGCCCGATGCCTGCGACGAGGGTCCATCCCCGCTCGGCGGCCAGGTCGCGGTACGCCCGGCGCACCGTGGCATGGAAGTCGGCGCCGGCGCGCTCGAGCCGGTCGGGCGGCCCGACATGGCGTTCGGTCGCCACTGCGTCGGTGACGTCGAGCACGACGACTACGTCGGGGTCGAGCCCACCGGTCGCCACCTGGTTGATCTGCTCGACCACGTCGACCCCGAGCCCGCGACCGACGCCCTGGTACGCGAGCGACGAAGGCACGTAGCGGTCACTCACGACGTCGTCGCCGCGGTCGAGCGCGGGGCGAACCACCTCCGCGACCTGCTGGGCCCGGTCCGCCGCCAGGAGCAGGGCCTCGACGATGGGCTGGATGCGCTCGGGGCCCTCGAGCAGCAAGGCGCGGATGTGACGTCCGGTTTCGGTCGCGCCCGGCTCGAAGGTCTCGACGACGGTCCGACCCGCGGCCTCGAGCCGCCACGCCAGCCGCCGGGCCTGCGTGCTCTTTCCGCTGGCGTCGCCACCCTCGAGGACGACGAAATGTCCCCGCGTCATAGGCGCTCTCGGCGGTGAGCCTGGCGCATCTCGCGTCGGGCGACGAAGCCCGACCCGAGGGCGATGAGGCCGCCGAGCCATAGGGCGAGCCGCACCCCCGGCAACCCGATCGCCTGACCGCCGACCTCGATGACCCCGTCGTCGAGGAGCGCCTGCGACAGCTCGTCGCACGCTCCCGCCAGCAGCGGCGTCACCGTGAGAGAGAGAAGGAGACAGACGCGGATCAGCGTGTAGAGCGCGGCGAACGTACGCCCCCGTACCTCGTCGTGCGAGTTGCGTTGGAGGAGCGTGAAGCCGGAGACATAGCCGGTGCCGGCGGCCGCGCCCACGAACACGGTCACGAACATCGCCGCCACGAGCGCCGAGAACGACGCCGCCGTCACGATACCGACGCCGGTGGTGACGATCGCCACCCAGAACACCGTCTCGAGCGGTGCCCGCTTCTGGACCAGCACCAGCGTGATGACGCCGACGGCAGCGCCGAACCCGAGTGCGAACATCAGCAGCCCGAAGCCCGACGTGCCCTCGTGCAACACCCGGTCGGAGAACACCGGCCCGAGCGGGATGATCATGCCGCCGCCGAGCAACCCTCCGGCCAGGCCGTAGATCACCCCCCGGACGAGCTCGTTTCTAGCGATGAACCGCACCCCCTCCTTGATGTCGCGCAGGGTCTGGGTCACCTTGATACGCGGCCGCGACTCGTCGAGGTGGGCCTTCGGTACCGGCAACGTCATCGTGATGAGCGCCGACGCCGCGAACGCGAGGGCGTCGAAGTAGAGCGCGATCGACTCGCGGTCGAGCTTGAGGAAGTCGAGGGCGTTGAACCCGCCAAGCCAGTCGGCCAGGCTGGCGAGGCTGGCGAAAACGAGCGCGCCAGCGGGGAAGGTCCCGAACGCGGCCACCAGCGAGAGCGAGTTCGCCTGGGCCAGGTTCTCCTCCGGGACCAGATGCGGGACGGTCGCGGCGGTGGCGGGCCCGCGGAAAAGCGCGAACAGCTCGAGGACGAACGACGCCACCACCAGGCCAAAGAGGGTGTCGACGAAGGGGAGGAGTGCGAGCAACACAGCCCGACCGACATCGGTGAAGACCATGACGCGCTTGCGGTCGAGCCGGTCGACCAACGCGCCACACAGCGGTGCGAGCAGGAACCCGGGCAGCATGCGCGCCACCATGACGAGGCTGAGCGCGGCCGCATTGCTCTTGGAGACGGTGTTGGCGAGCGCCAGGATCGCGAGCAGGCCGATCCAGTCGCCCAGACTCGACAGTACTTGCGAGAGCCAGAGACGAAAGAACGAGCCGGTGCCGAAGACGCGCCACGGCTCGTCGGGGATCGCGTCCTCGTCCCCGGCCCCCGGAATGAACGGCGCTTGGTCGCTCACGGCGGGTCAGCCTAAGGGTTGTCGATCGGAGCCTCGTCCGGCTGCGCTGTTAGGAGGGACGGCGTGAGGAGGGACGGCGTCAGGAGGAGTGGCGCCGGTCGCGGCCAGCTTGGCCGCCGCCTTCGCTGCCGCCTTCTTCTTCGCGGCCACCCGCTTCTTCGCCGGCGCCTTCTTCTTCGCCGGCTTCCTCTTGGTCGCCGCCTTCTTCTTCTTGCGCGGGCGCTTCTTGGCCGGCCCCTTGGCGGCGCGGTCGCGTATCAGCGCGACCGCCTCGTCGAGCGTGACCGCGGCGGGATCGGTACCACGGGGAATGGTGGCGTTGGTCGTCCCGTCGGTGGCGTACGGGCCGTAGCGGCCATCGAGCACCCGCACCATCTCGCCCGATTCGGGATGGGCGCCGAGCTCGGCAATCGGAGGCTTCTGCCGCTGCCCGCGCCGCGCCTTGGGCTGGGCGAACAGCGCGTCGGCCTCCTCCTTGGTGATGGAGAACAGCTGGTCCTCGCGTTCGAGGCTGCGACTGTCGGTGCCTTTCTTGAGATAGGGGCCGTAGCGGCCGTTCTGGGCGGTGATCTCCGTACCGTCGTCCTCCACACCGACGACACGCGGCAACGACAGCAGCTGGAGCGCCTCGTCGAGCGTGACCGACTCGGGCCCCATCTCCTCGAACAGCGACGCCCGCGGCGGCTTCTCCTTCGAGCCGTCCTCGATCTCGCCCATCTGCACGAACGGTCCGAACCGGCCGTTGAGCACCAGCACCTTCTCGCCCGTGTTCGGGTCGACCCCGAGTATGCGAGGCCCGGCACTGGCCCGCTCGAGCAGCTCCTCCACCAGCTCTATCGTCAGCTCGTCGGGCGCGACGTCGGGCGCGATCGGTGCCTTGTCGTCACCCCGCTGCACCGACGCTCCGTTCGGCCAGACCCGCACCACGATGGGCTTGCCGTCGGGGTCGTCGTACAGCGGGACGGTGTTGACCGACTCCTTGTCGATCTGGTCGAGGTTGTCATCGGCGACCAGCGCCTTCAGGCCGACGTGACCGTCACCGAAGTAGAAGTCGGCGAGCCACTTCTCCGACTCGGCTTCGTTGTTGGCGATGACGTCGAGGTCCTCCTCCATGCGGGCGGTGAACTGGTAGTCGACGAGGTAGTCGAAGTGGCGCTCCAGGAGTTGCACGACCGCGAACGCGGTCCACGACGGCACCAGCGCGTTGCCCTTCTTCCAGACGTACCCCCGCTCTTGGATCGTCTGGATCACGCTGGCGTACGTGGACGGGCGCCCGATTCCGTCCTCCTCCATCTCCTTGACCAGGCTTGCCTCGGTGAAGCGCGCCGGCGGTTGGGTGGTGTGTCCCGAGGGGGCGAGGCTCTCGCACCGCGCCGCGGCGCCCTCGCTCACCGCCGGGACCGGTGACTCGCGGTCCTCCAACTCGGCGTCGGGGTCATCGGCTCCCTCGACATAGGCCCGCATGAACCCGGGGAACTCGATGGTGCGACCCGACGCGGAGAAGACCGCGTCCTCGCCCGCGCTCGACGTCGCCCCGAGTCGGAGCGAGATCTTCTGACCGCGGGCGTCGGCCATCTGGCACGCGATCGTGCGCATCCAGATGAGCTCGTAGAGGCGAACCTCGTCGGTGTCGAGCTTGGTCTTCACCTGCTCGGCCGTGCGCATGTCGTCGCCGGCGGGCCGGATCGCCTCGTGCGCCTCCTGGGCGTTCTTCACTTTGTGCTGGTAACTGCGCTCCTTGTCGGGCAGGAAGTCGTCGCCGTAGAGCTCGCGGATGCGCGCCCGCGCCGCCGTCACCGCCTGCGCCGACAGGTTGGTCGAGTCGGTCCGCATGTAGGTGATGAAGCCCCGCTCGTACAGGCGCTGCGCAACCTGCATCGCGCGGGCGGCGCTGAAGCGCAGCTTGCGGCTCGCCTCCTGCTGGAGCGTGGAGGTGATGAAGGGCGCGTGGGGCTGTTGGCGCCAGGGGCTGGTCTCGACCGAACTGATCCGGTAGTCGGCTTCGCCCAGCCGGCCCGCCAGCGCGGTGGCCTCGGTCTCGTCGAGCAGCACGATCTCGTCGGGCGTCGAGGGCGCGCCGGTGGCCGGGTCGAAGTCCTTCCCGGTCGGGATGCGCTTGCCGTCGAGCGCAGCGAGCTTGGCCGCGAACGAGCCGTCTCCGGCGGCAAAGCTACCCTCGAGGTCCCACCACCCGCCGCTGCGGAACGCCATTCGGGCCCGCTCGCGCTCGACGACCAGTCGGGTGGCGACGCTCTGGACCCGGCCCGCCGACAGCTTGGGCATGACCTTCTTCCACAGGACGGGCGAGAGCTCGTAGCCGACCAGCCGGTCCAGGATCCGGCGGCCCTCCTGGGCTTCCACCAGCTTCATGTCGAGGTCGCGCCCGTGGGTGAGCGCCTCCTCGATGGCGGTGCGAGTGATCTCGTGGAAGACGAGCCGCGTGACCGGGATCGTGGGCTTCAGGACCTCGCGTACGTGCCAGGCGATGGCCTCGCCCTCCCGGTCCTCGTCGGTGGCGAGGTACAGCTCGCTGGCGTTCTTCAGGGCCTTCTTCAGCGCGGCGACGACGTCCCGCTTGCCCTGAGACACGACGTACACGGGCCGGAAGCCGTCCTCGACGTCGACACCGAGGCGGCCCGCTTCCGTGCCCTTGAACTCCTTCGGCACGTGGGACGCGTTCTCGGGCAGCGACCGGATGTGACCGATGCTCGATTCGACGACGTAATCCGCGCCGAGGTAACCCGCGATGGTGCGGGCCTTCGCCGGTGACTCGACGATCACGAGCGGTTTCGCCACTTGCTCTTCCTACTTCTCTCTGTCTTGAGGTATTCCTCGCTCAAATGCCACGGGTGGCGCGCGACGGTAGGTCGTTCAACACGCGGCGCGGTGGACCGTAGCAAAGTGCGCTTCTTCCGCAACCATCACGCCCGTCTATCCTGCCCGCCATGAGTCCCGAGAAGTTGATCGAGACGTTCGGGACAATCGGCTTGTTCGTCATCATC
>JACDBD010000197.1 GCA_013695115.1 Actinomycetota bacterium
GCGCGCGCACGCTGGCACCGTCCTCCGAAGACAGCACCCCCACCCTGATGCCCAGCGCGACGACGATCTCGGCCGGCCGGCCGGTGGACTCGTCGGCACCGCCCGAGCCGGGCTCCTCGCTGCCACACCCGCCCACGACGCAGCCGCGCCAACCAGGCCCGCGAGCATGTACCCGAGCGTCCGGCGGCGTGCGGCGGCCATGCGAGCGGGTCCGGCGCGGATGGCCTTCCGGGACCTCTGGGTCTACGGCTTAGACCGCCAGCAGGTCGCGGGCGCCGGTGTCGGCGGATGGGTGGCGAAGCTTCGACATCGCCCGGGCTTCGATCTGGCGGATCCGTTCCCGGGTCAGGTTGAAATACTCGCCCACTTCTTCCAGCGTGCGGGGCTCGCCCCGGTCGAGGCCGAAGCGCAGCGCCAGGATCTGGCGCTCTCGCTCGTCCAGCGGAGCCAGTAGCTTCTCGATCTCCTCGGGCAGCAGCGCGGTGGCCGCGACCTCGAAGGGCGACTCGGCCGAGCGGTCCTCGACGATGTCGCCCAGCTCGGCGTCGCCGTCCTCGCGCAGCGGCTCACTGAGCGACAGCGGCTCGGCGGCGAAGCGAAGCGCCTCGGTGACCTTGTCTTCGGGCATCTCGACCTCGATCGAGAGCTCCACGAGCGTGGCCGGCCGTCCGAGCTTGAGCTCGAGACGTGACCGGGCCTTCTGGAGGCGCGCCAGCGTGTCGCCGGCGTGGACCGGCAGGCGGATGGTGCGGCCGGTGTTGGCGATGCCGCGGGTGATGGCCTGGCGGATCCACCAGGTGGCGTAGGTCGAGAACTTGAAGCCCTTGCGCCAGTCGAACTTCTCGACCGCGTGCATCAGGCCGAGGTTGCCCTCCTGGATCAGGTCGAGGAGGGGCAGGCCCGACGCCTGGTACTTCTTGGCGATCGAGACCACCAGGCGCAGGTTCGACTGGACGAACGTGCGCTGGGCGTCGTCGCCCTGGCGGGCGCCCCGGCGCAGCTCCCGCTTCTTGGCCGCGGCGAGGTCCTTGCCGCCGGCCAGGAGCTCCTCGCGGGAGGCGTTGCCGCCCTCGATCTCCTGGGCGAGGCGGACCTCGTCGTCCTTGGTGAGCAGGGGGTACTGCCCGATATCGGTGAGGTAGAGCCGGACGAGATCTTCCTCGTCCCGCTCGACACGCTCTTTCGCCACGTGAACCCTTCTGGGTGTCTTTTCGGGGGGTCTGTTCCTGCCATTGGACGGGCCCGGGCGCGTGTTCCCAAGCGCCAAAAAGGGCTTCGTCTATCTAGCTACGATACCGGCTCCGTCAAGGAGGGCTTTCATCGAGCCCGGACGGGCCCCGGGAGGGCTCGATGGCCTCGGATGAGGTGGAGCTGGCGGTCGTCGTCGGGGCCTTCGACGCCCGCACCGGGCGGGAGGCCGAGCTGGCGGCGACCCTCGCCAAATACGTCGTCATGACCCGGGGCCGCCCCGACTGCCGCAACGTCGATCTCGTGGCGTCCGTCCTGCACGCGGGCCGGCTGGTGGTGATCGAGAAGTGGGGCTCGGCCGACGCCGCCCGGGCCCACCTCGACGCCGACGAGACGGTGGAGATGGCCAGAGAGGCGACCGACCTCCTCGCCCGCCCCCCCGACCTCGACCTGCTGGAGGCGGTCAGCGCCCACGACCTGGAGTAGCGGGCTGAGCGTCAGCCGCTCGCGGCCTTGAGCGTCTCCCGGCGGATCGACCCCTTCTTCTTGAGCGCGGGACGCGGGTCGGAAGCGGCGCACTCGGCGCAGATCGCCTCGATGTCGGACCACGCGAGCGCGTCGGCCGACCACAGCCGCTCGAAGGCGGCGTCGGCGACGTCGGTGAAGCCGTTGTAGAGACGGAAGTGGTAGAGCCGGCGGACCCGGCGGGTGTGCTCGCCCAAGCGAGCGACGCGACCCTCGGCCCATACCTCCCACGCGTGACGATGGGCGTCGCTGAGCTGCTCGTCGACGGGTGCGTCCGCGAAGCCGGGACCGAGGCGGTCGGCGGCTCGCAGGAGTCCAATCGCGAGCTCGGTGCGGGCGACGGGCTCGTCGAAGTGTGTGCGATACCGGCCGTCCTCGAAGTTCGCGCCCGAGAACCACAGCGCGGCCCGCCCGTCGACGACATCGGCGGTGGCGCCGGTGAGCGGCAGCGGGAGCTCCTCGTCGATCTCGACCGTGATGTCGACATCATCGGGGAAGCCGGTCTTTGCCGCGAGCTCCTCGGTGAGCCCGGCGATCGCGCCGGCGTCGTAGTCGACCAGCGTGAAGGTCTCCGGCGTGACCTGCACCCGCGCCATCAAACAGCTCCCTCGCTCGGCGCCGGGATACCCGACGCCGCCCCTTCGGGGTCGCTCGTCCGCACCTGACGGGGTCAGTCGCCGCTGGCGACGCCGTGGAGGGCGTCCGCGGCGGCGCGGGCCTCCTCTTGCGCCTCGGTCGCGACCTCGGAGAGGTCGTCGATCTCCTCGGTCGAGAAGCCCGCCATCTCGCGGAACTTGCGGGCGAGCTGGATCGGGTTCTCGTCGGTCTCGCCCCGGAACCCGCCCAGGCTGAAGAGCTTGTCCACGGTGCGCTGGAACTCGAGCGCCCGCTCGCGCCGCTCGGGGTCGTTCTCGGTGAGGCGGCGCAGCCAGTCGGAGCCCATCTTCACGTGGGTCACCTCGTCGGCGAGCATCCAGTCCTCGCACGCGGCCAGCACCGGGTCGCCCGAGACGTCACCGAACTCCTTCATCGTGTTGAACACGTCGATGGCGAGGCCCTCGAGCGCACGGTTCACACCGGTGAGGCGCAGGAGCGCGTCGGGCGCGCAGGCGGCCTCGTAGAGGAAGGTGGCCTCGGTGAACTCGCCGATCTCGGAGCCCATGTGCTCGGATAGCTTCACCGAGATCTCGCAGTGGCGGGACTCGTCCCAGCACTGGCGGGCCATGTCCAGCTTGAGCTGGAACGGGATCTCGTCGTCGTCGAAGTCGAAGGTGGTGCGGCCGGCGCCCTCGAGCGCCTGGATCTCACCCACGAATATGCCGTGCATGAGCTGGCGGGCGCGGTCGGCTGCGGCCGGGCGGGCGGGCTCGAGCCGGGCCGAACCGGTGTTGCGCTCGGAGACCTTCGCCTGGCGGGGGTCGCTGATGGCGTCCTCGATGCGGGCCCGGACGAACCGGGAGTCCCGGGCGAGCTCCTCGACCGGCAGGATCTTCTTCATCCGACGCTCACTCCTTCGGCGGCCTCGTCGGCCTGCCCTTCCGGGTTCCCCAGCGTACCGGGGCCGGTGATGCCCCCGGCGCTGCGGATCAGGTCCTCCAGCGCCTGCTGGCGCCGGGAGGCCCGCTCCACCTCCTCGGGCGTCTGGATCAGGGACTGGAGGAGCATCTCGCCCTCCCGCCAGTCCTCCATCTCGTCCTGGAGGATGAAGCCCAACGAGCGGATCGTGGGGGCGTCGGTGATCCGGCTCGTCGCGTTCATGTGGAACGTGTACGCGGCGACCTTGCGGGGGATCAGCACGCGGTAGACGCCCACGAGCTTCTCGATGGTCAGCTCGGGCGCCTCGGGGTCGCGCACCGCGTCCACGAACTTCACCATTTCCTCGTTGGGAGGCTCGGTGAGGCGCTCGGTGTTCATCTCCCGCAGCTCGGGGAGGCGCTTGTTCCACAGCTCGGCGTGCCAGGCGTGGTGGTAGCACTGGCGCCCGAGCACGAACTTCACGTCGAGCTCGGGGACGGTCGCCACCCAGCCACCGAGCGCCTCGAACAGGCGCATCTCGATCCACTTGTAGTTGCCGACGCGCCGCGCCGACTCGACCACGCCGAACAGCCCGGGCAGCTCGCGCCGGTCCCAGGGGGCGAAGGCGGGGCGGGGCGCGCCCGATGCGGTCACGGACGAGAGTCTCCCGTCACTTGACCGATCGGTCAAGCAAGGTGACGGCCTTATTCCAGGCGGTCAATGGCCCTGGCGGCGAGATTCTCGGCTGCCTCCCGGAGCCGCGCTTCGTCGGTCTCGCCGTCGAGGGCTCCGGTCACGGTGAGCGTGAGCTGTCCCGCGTCGGTGCAGGCGACGATGTTGCCGAACCCGCCCTGGATGTCGAGGTACGACCAGTAGGTCGGAACATCGAATCCGACGACCTTCTCGTTCGCCGGGTCCATGGCGAGCGCGTCGACACAGAGCTGCTCGTCGGGACCGACGAGCAACGAGACGCTCACGCTCGTACCGTCGGTCACGCTCGCCCAGTCGCACAGCCGCACGCCGACCTCGTCCGAACCATCGGCGACCGGGTTCCCCACTGCAGCCGCGACTTCCCCGCGGGTGAGCAGCTCGCAGACCCGGACGTCACCCCCAGGGGCACGCCCCGCCTTCGACACACCATCGTCGCCGTCGGAACAGGCCGGGAGCGTCAACGCCAGCGCGCCGGCGGTCAGCACCATCGGTCGTATGCCTCTCATCCGATCGCTCCGTTGTCGACTCGCGCGTCGGGCGCCAGTTCGGCGATCGCGATCCCGACCAGGATGATCGCCGCGCCGGTCAGCCTCACCGCGCCGAGGCGCTCGCCGGCGAAATAGCCCACGATCCCGGCGAAGACCGGCTCGGTCAGAAGAATGAGCGCGGCCCGGCTGGGGCTGATCCGCCGCTGCCCGTAGAGCTGGAGTGAGAGTGCGACCGAAGAGCAGGCGACACCGGTGAACGCGGCGGCGAAGAGCGCGATCCCGGTCAGCTCCCCCAGCCCGGTCGCGGCCGTGACTGGCACCGAGGCGCCCGCGAGCACGGCCATCTGCACGGTCACGAACGGGATCGTGTGCAACCGGTTCGCGTACCCGCCCTGGTACACGATCCAGATCGCGAACGCGACCGCGCACGCGAGCGTGAGCAGCTCACCCCGGCCGAACGTCAGCTCGGCCCCGGTCAGGAGGAACAGTCCGCCGGTGGCAACGACGATCCCGAGGCAGACGCCGAGCGGCGGCAGGCGGCGGCGCACGATCGCCTCGATGACCGGCGTGAAGATCGCGTACAGACCGGTGATGAACGCCGACGTCGACGACTCGGTGTACTGGAGGCCGATGGTCTGGGTGATGTACCCGGCGAACAGCAGCAGACCGGCGATGGTGCCGGCGTGCCAGAGCAGTCCCGGCGGCTCCCGGTTGCGCCGGGCGATTCGCCATGCGAATGGCGCGAGGACTGCCGCACCGATGACGAACCGGATAGTGATGTACCCGGCCGGGGTGACGTCTTCGATCGCGTCCTGCACGAGGACGAACGTCACGCCGAAGAAGAACGCCGCGAGCACCAACGCGCCCTCGGCGACGAACCGACGGTCGCGCAACTGTCGTTAGCCGGGCCAGCGGTTCGTGATGGGCAGCCGGCGGTCCTTGCCGAATGCCTTGGGCGACACCCGCACGCCCGGGGGCGCCTGGCGGCGCTTGTACTCGCTCCGGTCGACGAGCCGGGCGACCCGGCGGACCTGCTCGGCGTCGAAGCCGGCGTCCTCGAGCTCGGTGACCGACTGGTCGTCCTCGACGTAGCCCTCGACGATGGGGTCGAGCTCGGCGTAATCGGGCAGCGAGTCGGAGTCCTTCTGATCGGGGCGGAGCTCGGCGCTGGGCGGCTTCTCGAGCACCGACTCCGGGATGAGGGCCCGCCCGGCGCGCTCGTTACGGTCGCGGGCGAGGGCATATACGAGCATCTTCGGTACGTCCTTGATGACGGCGAAGCCGCCGGCCATGTCGCCGTAGAGCGTGGAGTAGCCGGTGGCGAGCTCGCTCTTGTTGCCGGTGGTGAGCACGAGCGCACCGAACTTGTTGGACAACGCCATGAGGATGGTGCCCCGCACGCGGGCCTGGACGTTCTCCTCGGCCAGACCGGGCGCGGTCCCCTCGAACGAGTCGGCCAGCAGGTCGAGGAAAGCGGAGTGGGCGGCCTCGATCGGGATGATCACGGTGCGGATGCCGAGATTGGCGGCGAGCGCCTCGGCGTCGGCGAGGCTGCCCGGACTCGAGAACCGCGACGGCATGAGCACGCCCAGCACGCGCTCGGGACCGAGCGCGTCGACGGCGATCGTCGCGACCAGCGACGAGTCGATGCCGCCCGAGAGGCCGATCACGACGTCGGTGAAGCCGTTCTTCATGACGTAGTCACGGGTGCCGAGCACGAGGGCCTCGTAGACCTCTCGCACCGGCGGCAGCGCCGGCTCGATCCGGGGCCCCATGGCCCGCTCGCGCAGCTGGGCGTCGCTCACCCGCACCTCGGGCAACGACCCCGCGCTCACCCGGCCGCGCGGGTCGAGCAGGCGGCGCCGGAACGCGGGCCGCACGTCGACGTCGACGATCAGCAGGTCCTCCGCGAACTGCTTGGCCCGGGCGACCAGCCGGCCTCTCTCGTCGAACAGCATCGACGCGCCGTCGAAGACGAGCTCGTCCTGCCCACCGACGAGGTTCACGTACAGCAAGGGAACGCCGGCGTCCGCGGCTCGGGTCGCGAGCATGGTCTCCCGTTCGCGCAGCCGCCCGGCGTAGTACGGCGACGCGTTGATGTTGACGACGAGCTCGGCACCGGCGTTGGACTGGGTGACGATCGGCCCGTTGGGGCTCCACGCGTCCTCGCACACGGTCACCGCGACCCGCACCCCGCCCACGACGAGCAGGGGGCCGTCGACGGTGGAGGGCTCGAAGTAGCGCTCCTCGTCGAACACCGCGTAGTTGGGCAGCAGGTGCTTGTGGTACACGCCTGCCACCTTTCCGCCCGCGCACACCGCGGCGGCGTTGTAGAGGTCGCGCTCGGCGTGGGGGAAGCCGATCACGGCCGCGGCCCGGCCGGTGCGGGCCGCCACCTTCTCCAGGGTCTCCTGCGCCGCCTCCACGAACGCCGGCCGCAGCAGCAGGTCCTCGGGCGGGTACCCGGTGATCGCGAGCTCGGGGAAGGCGACGAGATCGGCGCCGGCATCCTCGGCCTGCTCGTAGGCGTCGAGGATGCGGGTGGCGTTGCCCTCAAGGTCACCGACGACGAGGTTCAGCTGAGCGGCGGCGACGCGCAGCGGAGGCATACCCCAAGGATACGGTGCCACCGTGGTCCTGGCGCCGGTGCTGAACGAGCCGATCGAGCGCGCCGCCGACCCCGGGATCGCCCGGGCCGTCGTCGAACGGGTCGTCGAGGCGCACCCGGAGGTCGCGGACGACCTGGCCGAGCGCGCATTGGTGCGTGACGGACTGATCGCGCTCGCGTGCGCGTCGCGATCGCTGTCGACCGCGGTGATCGGCCACCCCAGCCTGCTCGATCCGCTGCGCGACGAGCGGGGCTTCGCGACCGAACGCGACGCCGACGGGTACGCGGCATCGTGGCAGGAGCACGCCGATCACTCCCCCGCCGGCCTTCGGGGGTGGAAGCGCCGCGAGCTCCTGCGCACCGCCGCCCGCGACCTGCTCGGCCTGGCCGACCTGCCCGCGGTCGGACGCGAGCTGGCCGCGCTGGCGGAGACGTGCTTGGGGGCCGCGGTCGGGATCGTGGCTCCGGACGTCCGCCTCACCGTCGTCGGGATGGGCAAGCTCGGCGGCCGGGAGCTCAACTACGCCAGCGACGTCGACGTGCTGTTCGCCCACGACGGAGATGCCGACGCGGCCGAGCGCAGCGCGCGCGAGCTGCTTTCCACGATGAGCACGCCGACCCCGGAAGGGATCGTGTTCCGCACCGACGCCGACCTGCGTCCCGAGGGGAAGTCGGGACCGTTGAGTCGCAGCATCGACTCGTACGCGGCGTATTGGGAGCGCTGGGCCCAGACGTGGGAGTTCCAGGCGCTGATCAAGGCCCGGTGGGTCGCGGGGGACGCCGACCTCGGCGAGCAGTTCCTCGACGCGGCCCGCCCGCACGTGTGGCCGGAGATGCTCGACCCTGACGCGGTGCGCGAGGTGCGGGCGATGAAGGGGCGCGCCGAGAGCGAGACCGCTCGCAAGGGGCTGACCGAACGCGAGCTGAAGCGGGGACGGGGCGGGATCCGCGACATCGAGTTCGCGGTCCAGCTCCTTCAGCTCGTCCACGGCCGTCACGACGAGTCGGTCCGGCCGGCGAACACGCTCGCCGCGCTCGGCGCGCTCGCGGCCGCCGACTACGTCGGGCGCCCCGACGCCGACGAGCTCGATGAGGCGTACCGCTACCTGCGGACGGTCGAGCACCGGCTCCAGCTCTGGGACGAGCAGCAGACCCACACGCTGCCGTCGGACGGGACGGCGCGCCGCCGGCTCGCCCGCGTAATGGGCTACCGCGACCGGGGCGACGGATCGGCGGTCGAACGCTTCGACGCCGACCACCGCGCCCAGCAGGCGCGGGTGCGCACGATCCACGAGCGCCTCTTCTTTGCACCGATCCTCGACACCCTGGCGGGCGCGGGCCCGCTGACCGGCGAGGCGGTCGAGGAGCGCCTGACCGCGTTCGGCTTCGTCGACGTCGCCTCGACCCGGGCCGCGCTGCGCGAGCTCGCCACCGGGCTCACCCGCCGATCGAAGGTCATGCAGCAGCTGCTCCCGGTCATCCTGGGCTGGCTCTCGGCCGCGCCCGACCCCGACCTCGGGCTCCTCCAGCTCCGACGCCTGGCCGAGGGACCCGCCCGTTCGGCGTCGTTGGCGACGACCTTCCGCGAGTCTCCCGGCGCGGCCGAACGCGCCTGCCGGCTGCTCGGGTCGGGCCGAGTGCTCGGCGAGGCGCTGCGGCGCCAGCCCGACTTCGTCGAAGCACTAGGCGACGACGAAGCGCTGGCGCGCGAGAAGACGCGCGCCGAGCTCGTGGAGGAAGCGCTGGGAACCCTGGGATGGCGCGGCGGCGCCGAGCAGCGACGCGAGGGTCTGCGACGGTTCAAGCGCCGGGAGCTGCTCCGGATCGCGGCCCGCGACGTGCTCGGGTTCGCGACCGTCGAGGAGGCGGGACGCGAGCTGGCCGGGGTGGCCGAGGCGTGTGTCGAGGCCGCGCTACGAATGCTCGAGCCCGAGCAGCCGTTCGCGGTGATCGGCATGGGGCGGTTCGGCGGCGGCGAGCTGTCGTACGCGTCCGACATCGACGTGTTGTTCGTCTACGACGGCGACACGCCCGCCGACTTCGCCGCCGCCGAGCGCACCGCCGAGGCGCTGATGCGAGAGATCGGGGCCACCACCGCCGAGGGCCAGACCTTCCGGATCGACGCCGACCTGCGGCCTGAGGGCAAGCAGGGCCCGCTCGCCCGCAGCGTCGACGGCTACCGGACCTACTACGAGCGCTGGGCCAAGACCTGGGAGTTCCAGGCGCTGCTGAAGGCGCGGCCGGTGGCAGGGGATCCCGAGCTCGGTAAGCGATTCGCGGCGCTGGTCGAGCCGTTCGTGTACCGCGACCCGTTCCCCGACGACGCGGTCCGCGAGGTGCGCAGGATGAAGGCGCGCATCGAGCGGGAGCGCATCCCGCCGGGCGAGGACCCGGAGTTCCACCTGAAGCTGGGGCGGGGATCGCTGTCGGACGTCGAGTTCACCGTGCAGTTGCTCCAACTCGTCCACGGTGCGATCCGGCCCGAGGTGCGGGCGACGGCGACGATCGAGGCGTTGCGCCGACTCCAAGAGGCGGGACTGATCGACAACGACGACGCCACCGCGCTCGAGGAGTCGTACCGGTTCTGCGAGCGGGCCCGGAACGCCAGGTACCTGCTCACCGGCTCACCGACGGACGCCCTGCCGACCGACGGCGCCGAGGCCCTCAAGCTCGCTCGCGTGCTCGGGTACATCCACCGGCCCCAGGCGAGCCTGCGCGACGACTACCGCCGGGTCACTCGTCGCGCCCGCAAGGTGTTCGAACAGACTTTCTACGGGCGGGCCGAGACGTAGGTAACCCGATCGCGGTCGGTGGGACGCACCGTCGGTGCGACTAGGTAGGCGCGGGCCCACGGCCGAACGGCGGGGTTGAGCGCTATTCGACGGTGTTCGGGCTCAGACGCAGGTCAGGACGGCCTGATCGGGCCGGACGAGACCGTGGCCGGTGTCGTTGTCGACGCCCGCGCCGGCGAGGTCCTGGGCGGTGGTGCGGAGCCGGGCCTCGGTCTGGGCCCGGTTACAGCCCTTGCCTCGCACCAGCGCCGCGGACCCGGCCACGTGCGGGCTGGCCATCGACGTGCCGTTGATCGTCCGGTACCCGCCGTCGTTCCAGGTCGAGACGATGGCGACGCCGGGGGCGGCCAGGTCGACATACGCCCCCGAGGTCGAGAAGGCCGCCCGCAGGTTGCTCGAATCGGTGGCGGCCACCGCGAGCACCTCGGGGAACGCGCCCGGGTACGACGGCGAGTTCGCAAAGCCGCACCCTGAGCCGCCCTGGCCGCAGTTCCCGCCCGCCGCCACGACTGTCACTCCGCTCTGCACCGCGTTCTGGATCGCCTGCTGCAGCACCGAGGAGCTGTTGGGGGACCCGAGACTCAGGTTGATCACCGTGGCGCCCTGGCTGACGGCCCAGTCGACGCCGCTGGCCACGTCGGACGTAAACCCCGAGCCATTGGCACACAGGACCTGCACCGGCAGGATTTGAGCGCCAGGGGCGGCGCCGGCGATGCCCACGCCGTTGTTGGCGGTGGCTGCGGCGATCCCGGCCACGTAGGTGCCGTGGCCGCTGGGGTCGCTGGTTCCGCCCGGGCCCGAGAAGGCGGTGCCCCCGTCGTCGCTGTGGAGGAAGAAGGCGCCCGAGAGCACCTTCCCGCTGAGGTCCGGGTGCGACGCGTACACACCGGTGTCGATCACCGCAATGACTTGGCCGCTGCCGGCGGTGAACTGACCGGGGGCGAACGCGGTCCAGGCGTCCTCGATGCGCAGATGGGTGCTGTCGAGCGCGTACTGCGCCGTCGGATCGTTGTGCGAGACGGCCGACACCGGCGCGTCGACCTCGACCGCGACCAGATCGCCGTCGGCGGCCCTCTCGTCCGCGACCGCGGCGGCCTGGTCCGCGTCGGCGACCGGCGTAGTGGTGATCTCGAGCTGTCCGCCGGCGGATTGCTCCGCGGTGACCAGCGGGATTCGCCCGTCGGCGGTGCGCTGCTCGCTCTCGGCGACCTCCTGGCGGGCCTCGGCGCCGGCCGCGCCCGGTGGGATCGGGGCATCCGAAGCGGGCGGGGGCGGCGGTTCGGGGCTCGGCGCCTCCGTCGTCGCGGCGGCGGCGCCCGCGCACGCGCTGGGTGTCGGCGGCGGCGGCGGCGGGGTTCCCCCGCCCACGCACGCGGTCAGACCGAGCGAGCCCGCGACTCCAACCAGGATGAACGCGCGCCGCATTGGCGAGACTCTACTTGCGCCCGCCCCTGGCCTCCGACGCTGCTCAGATGTCGTAGTAGAGGTAGAACTCCCACGGGTGCGGGCGCAGC
Source organism: Actinomycetota bacterium (assembly GCA_013695115.1). GTDB lineage: Bacteria > Actinomycetota > Acidimicrobiia > IMCC26256 > JACDBD01 > JBPCMN01. Next base: position 11,342 of record JACDBD010000197.1, read on the forward strand.
CGCACCGCGTCGATCTCGTTCTCCCGCTTGTACGTGATCCAGGTGTCAATGACGTCCTGGGTGAACACGCCCCCGGCGAGGAGGTAGTCCTGGTCGGCCTCGAGCGCGGCCAGGCTCTCGTCGAGCGACCCCGGCACCTGGGGCACCGCCGCCAGCTCCTCGGGCTCGAGGTCGTAGAGGTCCTTGTCGACCGGGTCGGGCGGCTCGATACGGTTCTGGACACCGTCGAGGCCCGCCATCAGCATCGCCGCGAAGGCGATGTACGGGTTGGCCGACGGGTCGGGGCAGCGGAACTCGAGCCGCTTGGCCTTCGGGCTCTTCGAGTACAGCGGGATGCGCACGCACGCGGACCGGTTGCGCTGGGAGTACACCAGGTTCACCGGCGCCTCGTAGCCCGGCACCAGCCGCTTGTACGAGTTGGTGGTCGGCGCGGCGAACGCCAGGATCGAGGGCGCGTGCTTGAGCAGCCCGCCGATGTACCAGCGGGCCATGTCGGAGAGGCCGCCGTAGCCCTTCTCGTCGAAGAACAGTGGCTCGCCGCCCTTCCACAGTGACTGGTGGCAGT
>JACDBD010000220.1 GCA_013695115.1 Actinomycetota bacterium
GCGGCGGCGGCGGTGGTGGTGGTCGCGGCCCGTTTCCGATCGGCGGCGGGCTCGGAGTCCCCGTCGTCGCGCAGCACGAGCGCGCCGGCACCGGCGGCGACGAGCAGCACCACTCCGCCGGCAACGCCGACGGCGATCCGCCGGCTCCGACGGCGGGACGCGTCACGACGCGTCGTTCGGGCAGTGGAACGGGGAGCGGAGGGGGGCTCGGGGCTGGTCACTTCCGGGCGAGGCTAAACGGCCCGTCGGGGCCGAAACCACCCGCCGCTCAGGACGCGTCAAGCGTGCGGGCGCCAGCGGGCGCAGGAGCACCGTCAGGCGTTCGCCTTCGCCACCAGCTCGACGACGTCGGCCAGCGCCGGCACCCGCTCCACCTCGAGATGGCCGTGCAGGTCGTACGGATCCACGAGCACCGGGCGGACACCGGCGGCCCGGGCGCCGTCGACGTCCGCCGCCGGGGTGTCGCCCACGTGCAAGGCCCGGTCGGCGGGGACGCCGAGGCGGTCGAGCGCCATCTCGAAGATCCGGGGATCGGGCTTGGCAACTCCCACCACTTCGGAGTCGATGATCGTGTCGACTTCGACCCCCGGTCCCTGCCCGATCTGGCAGACCCGCTGCTCCAGCAGACGCTCCTCCGCGTTCCCGTCGGCGTTCGAGACGATCGCCAGGCCCACGTCCAGCGCGGCCAGGGCGCGCAACGCGTCGACCGAGCCCGGGACGACCCGCCGCCAGACCCCGCCGGTCGAGAACTCGTTCAGGAGGTGCTCGACCACCTCGTCGATGGCATCGTCGGGAACGCCGGCGGTGCGGGCGTAGGCGCGGTTGTACGTCTTCCAGACCTCGCGGTCACCTTCGTTGAACTCGGAGAGGACACTCACGCCCTCGTAGTGCGCGCGGTCGAGCCGATCGCGGTCCACCTGTACTCCGCCGCGGGCGATCGCGGCGCTGATCCGGTCGTGGTCGGGGAGCACGAAGACTCCGCCGACGTCGAGGAGCACGGCGTCGATCACGCCCGGAAACGTAGTGGAGCCGCCAAAGTGGACTGGTACCGTCGTGTCGTGGAATTCAGGCGGATCAACGAGCTGCCGCCGTACGTCTTCGCCACCATCGACCTCCTGAAGATGGACGCCCGACGCGCCGGCGACGACGTCATCGACCTCGGCTTCGGCAACCCCGACATCCCCTCTCCGCCGGTCGCGGTCGACAAGCTCGGCGAGGCCGTACGCAACTCGAAGAACCACCGCTACTCCGCCAGCCGAGGCATCCCGAAGCTGCGCCTGGCGATCACCGACCTGTACCGCCGCCGGTTTGGTGTGGAGCTCGACCCCGAGACCCAGGCCTGCACCACCATCGGCGCCAAGGAGGGCTTCTCGCACCTCATGTGGGTACTGCTCGGCCCGGGCGATGCCGCGATGGTGCCGAGCCCCTCGTACCCGATCCACATCTGGGGGCCGATCCTCGCCGGCGCCGATGTGCGCCACGTCCGCCTCGGGCCCGAGGAGAACTTCCTCGACAACCTGGTCGAGGCGTGGGACGAGTCGTGGCCCCGGCCCCGGGTGATCGTGCTGTCGTTCCCGCACAATCCGACGACGAGCTGCGTCGACCTCGACTACATGACCCGCATCGTCGAGTTCGCGCGTGAGCACGACATCCTGCTCGTGCACGACTTCGCCTACGCCGACCTTGGCTTCGACGGTTACGAGCCGCCGTCCATCCTCCAGGTGCCGGGCGCGTCCGAGGTCGCGGTCGAGTTCTACACGTTGACGAAGTCGTTCTCGATGGCGGGATGGCGGGTCGGATTCCTGGTCGGGAACGCCGAAATCGTGGCAGCGCTGGGCCGGCTCAAGAGCTACCTCGACTACGGGACGTTCCAGCCGATCCAGATCGCGTCGATCGTCGCCATGAACGAAGCGCCTGACTACCCGCTCGAAGTGAACCGCATCTACCGCGGGCGGCGTGACGCGCTCATCGACGGTCTCGCCCGGGTCGGGTGGGAGGTCGAACGGCCGCGGGGGACGATGTTCGTCTGGGCCTCGATCCCGACTCCGTACGAGGAGCTCGGCAGCCTCGAGTTCTCCAAGCTGCTCGTGCGAGAGGCCAAGGTGGCGGTGTCACCCGGCGTCGGATTCGGACCCGGCGGCGAGGGGTTTGTGCGTTTCGCGCTCGTCGAGAACGAGCACCGCATCGGTCAGGCGGTCCGAGGGATCCGCAAGGCGCTCACGAAGCTCGGCTGACTCTCTTGGTCGCGCTCGCTTCGCTCGCCGCTCCCGCACGCAGCTGACTGCCCGGGGGCCGGGGGACCCGGCCCCCGGTGAGGCGATGGCAGCTCCTAGGCGTTCGGCTACTCCCCGCAGAGCCCGTGGAGACAGAAGGCGACGGCGGCGTCAGCAGCACGGTCGACGGGTTCGCTGCGCTCGAAGATGTAGGTCTGGGTCAGTTGCTCGACCACGCCGACCACCGCCTGGGCGAGCACCTCGGGGTCCTGGTCGGCGATGTTGCCCTCGACGATCGCGTCCTTGATGTGGCGTACCGCGTCGGCGATCGCCACCTCCTGGTTACGGCGGAGCACCGGCGCGAAGCGCTCGTCGCTGGCGGCGAACTGGAAGATGGTGAAGTGCTTGCGGTGCTCGCAGAACCATTGCATCGACGCGCGGATGCCGAGCCGGATGCGCTCGACCGGGTTGGGCTCGTCGGCGATTGCCTGCTGCTGCCGGCGGCGCAGATCCTGGTGCGAGGACTTGAGGATCTCGGCGAGCAGCTCCTCCTTGGAGGAGAAGTACCAGTAGAAGACGCCTTTGCCGACGCCGAGGCTCTCGACGATGTCGGCGACCGACGTCGGGTGGTAGCCGCGCTCCGCGAACAGCTCCGCGGCCTGGTCCATGAGCTGCCGCCGCCGCTCCTTGCCGCGTTGCGTGAGCCGTCGCCTCATGGTCGCGGGGAGGGTACGAGCGCTTGACCGGTCGGTCAAGAACGCGCGCGCCCTAGGCTGCCGGCGATGCTCTACTGGGCGATCAAGGTCGTGCTCACGCCGATCCTGCGCGTCTGCTACCGGGTTCGGGTCGAGGGCCGGCGCCACGTGCCCAAGGACGGGCCCGTCATCCTCGCCGCGAACCACCGGTCGTTCATGGACTCGATCTTCCTCCCTCTGGTGATCCGGCGGCGGGTCACCTTCGTCGCAAAGGCCGAGTACTTCGACTCGAAGAAGACCGCCTGGTTCTTCCGCGGGGTGGGTCAGATCCCGATTCGGCGGGAGGGCGGCAGTGCGAGCGAGCGCGCCCTGGCATCGGCGACGGAGGTGCTCGAGACCGGCGGCGTGTTCGGCATCTACCCGGAGGGGACGCGGACGCGCGACGGCTACCTGCACCGGGGCCATACCGGCGTCGCCCGGCTGGCGCTGCGCACCGGGGCGCCGATCGTGCCGGTGGGGATGATCGGGACCGACGAGATCCAGGCGACCGACGCCAAGCTGCCCCGCTTCTTCCGCAAGGTCACGATCCGCTTCGGGGACCCGATCCCACTCGCGCACTACGTGGGCAGGCAGGACGACCGCATCGTGCTGCGTCAGATCACCGACGAGGTCATGTTCGAGGTCGGGCAGCTGTCGGGCTACGAGTACGTCGACACGTACGCGACCAAGAAGGCTGAGGACGTGCCGGTGGACTCGGTGCCGGTCCAGACGCTCCAGCCGGTTGCGGCCGCGTAGCCCGAGTTACTCGTCGCGGGCCCAACCCCGCGAGCGCTCGACCGCGCGCAGCCATCCCTCACGCCGGCGGCCGACCTCGTCGGTTGCCATCGCGGGCTGGTAGGCGGCCTCCTCGGTCCAGCTGGCCGCCGCCTCGGCGGGCGACGACCACATGCCCTCGGCGATGCCGGCGAGGTAGGCGGCACCGAGCGCGGTCGTCTCCTTGATCGCGGGACGGCGTACCGGGACGCCGAGCACGTCCGCCTGGAACTGGCAGAGCACATCCATCACGCTCGCGCCCCCGTCGACGCGCAGCTCCGCCACCTTGGTCCCGCAGGCGGCGGTGATGGCGTCGACGACGTCGAGCGTCTGCCACGCCATCGACTCGACGACGGCGCGGGCGAGATGGGCGCGGCCGCTTCCCCGGGTGAGTCCGAAGATCGCACCGCGCGCGTACGGGTCCCACCAGGGCGAGCCCAGGCCGGTGAACGCCGGCACGAAGTACACGCCGCCGGTGTCGTCGACGCTGGCGGCGAGGGGACCGGTCTCGCCGGCGTCGGCGATGATCTCGAGGCCGTCGCGCAGCCACTGGATCGCCGCGCCGGTCACGAAGATCGCCCCTTCCATCGCGTAGGTGACCGCGCCCCCGCCGAGGTCCCAGGCCACGCTGGTGAGCAGGCCCTCGGTCGGCGGTGGGTGGTCGGGCCCCAGGTTCATGAGGACGAAGGAACCGGTGCCGTAGGTGTTCTTGGTCATGCCGGTTTCGAAGCAGGCCTGGCCGAACAGCGCGGCCTGCTGGTCGCCGGCGATGCCGCTCACCGGCACGCTGAGCCCGGCGGCGTGGTCGGGGACGGTGACGCCGAAGCGCCCGCTGCTGGGCCGGACCTCGGGCAGGCAGGAGCGAGGGACGCCGAACAGCGACGTCAGCTCGTCGGACCAGTCGAGGGCGTCGATGTCATACAGGAGGGTGCGGCTGGCGTTGGAGGGCTCGGTCGCGTGCACGCCGGGGCGGCCCGCGCCCCCGGTGAGGTTCCAGAGGATCCAGGTGTCGACGGTGCCGAACGCGAGGTTGGCGTCGGCAACGACTTTGCCTTCGGTCAGCAACCACTCGAGCTTGGTGGCGGAGAAGTACGGATCGAGCACCAGTCCGGTGCGCTTGCGGATGAGCGGCTCGTGGCCGGCGTCCTTGAGCGCGTCACAGCGGCCGGCGGTGCGGCGGTCCTGCCACACGATCGCCCGGTGGCGCGGCGTGCCCGTGGTGCGGTCCCAAACGACCGCGGTCTCGCGCTGGTTGGTGATGCCGATGGCGCCGACGGTCTCGCCCTCGGCGGCGAGCGCGTCGTTCACCTCGGTGAGCGTGGCGAGGGTGGCGTCCCAGATGTCGCCGGGTTCGTGCTCCACCCAACCCGGTTGCGGGAAGTGCTGGGGGAACTCGCGGTACGACCACGCCCGAGGCCGGCCGTGCTCGTCGACCGCGAACGACCGCACGCCGGTGGTGCCGGCGTCGATCGCCACCACCACACTCAACTCGGCACACTCAATGGGACACGCTCAATGGGACACGCCTCGAGTGCGGATGCTCACGGGGCGAGGAGGTCGAGGATGTCGTCGCCCTCTGACCCGCGGTCCCGCCGCTTCTTGTCCTTGCGCGCCTGCCGGCGCTCCTTGCGGGAGGGCTTCTCGGCGGCGAAGCCAACCTCCTCGGGCGGGGGCGGCTCGAACCTGACCGGTTCGACGGGTGCCGGCTCCGGCCCTGCAGGCGCGGGTTGGACGGGAGGCGGCGCCCCGCCGTCCCCCGGTTGGCCGAGCTCGGCGGCGAGATCGTGGGCCACACGGCGGTCGCGGGGCCGGAACTCGAGCACGAGGACCCGGTCGGCGCCGGTGAGCACGCGCAGCTGGAGCATCGGGCGCATCTTCTTCGCCCGCTCGAGCGTGAACGTCGAGTAACGCTTGGCGAGCACGACGTTGCCGACGCCGAGGGGCCGGCGGCCGCGCGGCCGGACCAACAGGATCATCCGCTGGTCGGTGAGCGCGACCAGATAGAGGTCACGCCTCCGGAACACCAGCGGGCCCTTCCCGCGGTGCTCGACCGCCCAGGCCGGTCCCGAGCGACGCAGCTGCTCGCCGCGGGTGAGCATGGGCGTGACCACGGCCTCGATCTGCTGGCGGGTGCCCTTCCGGTTCACGCCGAACGAGGGTACCGTCCCGATACGGCCCGACCGGGGCTCCCCGCCCGCCCCCTTGGGGCTTCCCGCGTCCCGCAGGCTGCGGCAGGATGGTCGGATGGGGATGCGATGAGGATCGGCGTGCTCACCGGCGGGGGCGACTGTCCCGGGCTCAACGCCGTCATCCGCGCCGCGGTCCGCAAGGGCGAAGAGGTCTACGGGCACGCCTTCACCGGCTTCCGGGCCGGCTGGCGCGGTGTCATCGAGTGCCAGACGACCGAGCTCACGACCAACCACACCCGGGGGATCCTGCCCCGGGGCGGCACCATCCTCGGCACGTCGCGCACCAACCCGTACAAGAGCGACGACGGCGTCGCCCGGGTGCTCGACACGCTCCGGCGTGAGCGGATCGACGCGCTGATCGCGATCGGCGGCGAGGACACCCTCGGCGTCGCCAACAAGCTCTGTGGCGACGGTGTCGCCGTGGTCGGCGTGCCGAAGACGATCGACAACGACCTGTCGGCCACCGACTTCACGTTCGGGTTCAACACTGCGGTGCAGATCGCCACCGACGCCATCGACCGGCTGCACACGACCGCCGAGAGCCACGACCGGGTCATGGTCGTCGAGGTCATGGGCCGTCACGCCGGCTGGATCGCGACCTACGCAGGCATGGCCGGCGGCGCCGACGTGATCCTGATCCCGGAGGAGCCCTTCGACATCGCCGAGGTGTGCGAGCGCATCGAACACCGCCACCGCCGGGGCGCGGGCTTCTCGATCGTGGTCGTCGCCGAAGGCGCGACCCCGGCCGAGGGCACGATGGCGACCCAGGCCGGCGAGCTCGACGAGTTCGGGCATGTGCGCCTGGGTGGGATCAGCAACCAGATCCAGGAGGAGATCGAGCGCCGGACCGGCTTCGAGACCCGGGTCACGATCCTCGGCCATGTCCTGCGGGGCGGGACGCCCACCGCCTTCGACCGGGTCATCGCGACCCGCTTCGGCATCGAGGCCATCGACGCGGTCAACGAGAAGGACTTCGGGAAGATGGTGGCGTTGCGTGGCACCGACATCGTGCGCGTGCCGATCGAGGAAGGCGTGAAAGAGCTCAAGACCGTCGACCCCAAGCTCTACGACGCGGCGACGGTCTTCTTTGGGTAGAGAGCGGGCACGACCAATCAGCGTTGCAGCGCATTTGGCGCCGAGCAGCGAGTGAGGCCATAGGGATGGGCGAGCCTCTGGATGAGCTCCTGGCGCTGCTGGAGCTCGAGACCCTCGAAGTCAACCTGTTCCGGGGGCTGAGCCCCGACGAGGACCGCCAGCGTGTCTTCGGCGGGCAGGTCGCGGCGCAGGCGTTGACCGCGGCGGGGCGGACGGTGGGCGAGGACCGGGGCGTGCACTCGCTGCACTCCTACTTCCTGCGTCCCGGCGACCCCAACATCCCGATCGTGTACGAGGTCGACCGCATCCGGGACGGTCGGAGCTTCACCACCCGCCGCGTCGTCGCCATCCAGCACGGGAAGGCGATCTTCAACCTGGCGGCGTCGTTCCAGATCCACGAGACCGGCCCCGACCACCAGGATCCGATGCCGGAGGTCCCCGACCCCGATGCGCTGCCGACGTTCAAGGAGCGCATCGAGCCCTACCTCGATCGCTTTGGCGCCGACTTTGCCGAGTGGCTGGTGCGTGAGCGGCCGATCGACTCCCGCCCGGTCGAGGATCCCCGCTGGCTCGACCCGAAGCCCCGCCCACCCGAGCAGGACGTGTGGATCCGCGCCAACGGCGCGCTGCCCGACGCCCCGCTGCTGCACGCGTGCGTGGTCGCCTACGCGTCCGACCTTACGTTGCTCGACACCGCGATGTTCCCGCACGCGATCTCGTACAAGGAAGACCATTACCAGATCGCCAGCCTCGACCACGCGATGTGGTTCCACCGGCCGTTCCGATCCGACGAGTGGTTGCTGTATCACCAGCGGAGCCCGTCCGCCCACGGCGCGCGGGGGCTGGCTGAGGGCGCGATCTTCTGCCGCGACGGCACGCTCGCGGTCACGGTCATCCAGGAAGGCCTGATCCGCCCGATCGGGTCGGCAGAGGCCGCGCCCTAAGCTCACGCACGTGCCGTCACCCGACGGGCGTATCGACCTGCGCTCCGACACCGTCACCACGCCGACACCCGCGATGCGGCGGGCGATGGCCGACGCCGAGGTCGGCGACGACGTCTTCGGTGAGGACCCGACCATCAACCGCCTCCAGGAGCGGGCCGCCGAGCTGCTCGGCAAGGAGGCGGGGCTGTACGTCCCGTCGGGGACGATGGCCAACCAGGTGGCGTTGCGGGCGCTGGGTCGGCCCGGCACCGCGCTGGTGTGCGCCGACGGCGCGCACGTGTATCGCGTCGAGGGTGAGTCGACCGCCGACGCCGGCATCGAGGCGCGCCCGGTGGCGGACGTTGCCGGCGCGCTCGCGCCCGCCGATGTCGAGCGAGCGCTCGGCGAGCAGCTCGACGCGTCGCTCGTCAGCATCGAGAACACGTACGCCGACGGGAATGGCCGCGCGTGGCGCATCGACGAGATCCGGGGGGTGTGCGAGGTCGCGCAGCGCCACGACCTCCCGGTGCACTGCGACGGCGCCCGCATCTGGAACGCGTCGGTGGCGCTGGGCGTACCCGTGGCCGAGTTGGTGGCCCCGGTGACGACCGCGATGTTCTGCATCTCGAAGGGCCTCGGAGCGCCGGTGGGGTCGGTGCTGGTCGGGCCGGCCGACGTAGTCGGCGAGGCGCACTCGTACCGCCGCCGTCTGGGCGGCGCGATGCGTCAGGCGGGGGTGATCGCCGCCGCCGGCCTGGTCGCGCTGGACACGATGGTCGAGCGCTTGGCCGACGACCATCGTCGGGCCGGCGCGCTCGCCGACGTGCTGGCCGAGCGGTTCCCGGGCAGCGTCGACGCTGCGGCGATCGAGACCAACATCGTGTGGGCGCATCTCGACCGAATCCCCGGCGACCTCCTTGACCGGCTGCGCGGTGAGGGCATCTGGGCGCTGGCGCTGGGGGACCGCGCCCGGTTTGTCACCCACAAGGACGTCGACAATGCCGACATCGACCGCGTCGTCAAAGTGGTTCACGATCTCGACTGAAGGAGAGAAATGGGACGCATTCTGATCACCGGTTGCTCCACGGGCTTCGGGCGGGCGGCCACCGTCGAGCTCACCAAGCGGGGCCACGACGTGGTCGCCACCGCCCGCAAGCCGGAGACGCTCGAAGATCTCGACGTCGCCGAACGGATCCGACTCGACGTCGACGACGACGGCTCCGTGAAGGATGCGGTGGCGAAGGCGGGGACGCTCGACGCGCTCGTGAACAACGCTGGTTTCGGCGTGGTCGGCCCGATCGAGAAGCTGCCCTTGGTTGAGGCGAAGCGGCTCTTCGACACCAACGTCTTCGGCACCCTGCGCATGATCCAGGCGGTTGCCCCCGGGATGCGGGAGCGCGGAAGCGGCACGATCGTCAACGTCACTTCTCTGGCGGGGCGGGTGGCACCTCCGCTGGGCGGCGTGTACGCGGCGTCGAAATGGGCGGTCGAGGGCATGTCGGAGGCGCTGTACTACGAGCTCGGCCACTTCGGCGTCCGAGTCCGGCTGGTGGAGCCGGGGTTCTTCGCCACCGAGTTCCAGGGCAAGGAGCCTCGCCACGCGCTGGACGGCCCGCCCTACGACGAGCTCGACGAGCAGTGGCAGGAGTCGTTCGAGAAGCTGCGGGGCGGCGGCGAGCCCCAGGGTCCCGAGCCGGTGGCCGCGGTAATCGCCGACGCGGTGGAGAGCACGGAGCGCCGGCTGCGCTGGCCGGTGGGCGACGACGCCGACATGGTGCTCGCGGCCCGCACGTCGCTGGACGACGAGGCGTTCGAGGACGCGATGCGGAGCGTGTTGGGCCTCACCTGGTAACGGCTACCGGCGGGCGTAGACGACGGCACCCCGTTTGGTGATCTCGATCGGCACCTCGACGCGCCGGGCGGCGGACTCCGCCTCCTCCCGAGCGAAGAACCGCGCCACCAGGTAGTCGAACCACGGTGGCATGGTCGGGCAAGCGACATTGCGGCGCAGCATCTCGGGTGACCGGTCGAGCCCGACCAGCGCGGTCGCGGCCAAGGGGAGCGCGCCGGCGAGCGCCCCCGGGCCACACCCGAGGTCGAGCACGGGTGCGAGACCGATCAACCGCTCCGCGATTCGGGCGTACAGGTCGGCCGACGCGGTGCGCTCGGCGAGGCGCACGGCGAGGAGGAACCGCTCCGGATCGGAGTCGTAGTCAAATGGAGCACGCGCGTCGGCCGGTGCCAGGTTCACTAAGCTAAGGCGGCAGTGAGCGTCGAGACACCGGTGCCGTCCAGTGCGCTGGCGGTCTACGCCCACCCGGACGACCCCGAGATCTCCGCCGGCGGCACCCTCGCGGGCTGGGCCGAGGCCGGCGCCGACATCTGGGTGCTGATCACCACCAGGGGCGACAAAGGCGTGCAGGATCCCGACGCCGATCTCGACGAGCTCGCCCGGGTCCGCATCGACGAGACGGCCAAGGCGGCCGCGCTGCTCGGCTTCGTGGATCACTTCCACCTCGACTACTCGGACGGCGAGCTTCCCGACGACCAGGCGTTGCGGGGCGTCATCACGCGCTACGTGCGCGAGCTCCGCCCCGAGGTCGTGCTCTGTCCCGACCCGACCGCGGTGTTCTTCGGTGATCGCTATTTCAATCACCACGACCATCGCGTGACGGGCTGGGCGACCCTCGACGCGGTCGCACCCTCGGCAGGGAACCCCCACTACTTCAGTGAGCACCTGGCCGAGGGGCTCGAGGTGCACGACGTGAAGACCGTGTACCTCTCGGGCACGCTCGAGCCCAACACCTGGGTCGACATCACGCCCACGATGGAGCGCAAGATCGACGCGTTGTTCTGCCACGAGAGCCAGCTCGAGGAGACGGGAGAGTGGTTCCGCCAGTTCCTTCGGGAGCGGGCCGAGGAGGGCGGCCGCGCCGCCGGCGTGGGCTACGCCGAGGGCTTCCGCCGACTCAGCTTCGCGGGCTAACCGCGCTGGTTACAGCGACCCCGACTCCTTGCGCTTCCACTCCGACATCGCCCGGAGGACGAGCACGGCGATGATCCCGACCCCGACAGCGGCGACGGAGGCGCCGACGAGCGCGCCCGCAAGGGTGGCGAGGCCGCAGTCCCCCTCGCAGCTGATGTCGACGAGCCCGTAGCCGATCGTCCCCCCGAAGAGTCCCGAGACGACGACCGCCAGGAACGCGAGCAGGTACCCGGTACGCGACGGGATGCCTCGCGGGATCTGCTCGTCCATCGAGACGAGCGTACGGGTGACCGCGAAGCGGCGCCGAACCGGCGTGCCAAACTGACGCCATGGAGCCGGCGCACCGCGAATGGCTGGTCGCCGGCGCGCTCGTCGAAGCGGATGGCCGGCTCCTCATGGTGCGAAACCGCCGCCGCGGCGGCTTCTCCGACTGGAGCACCCC
>JACDBD010000231.1 GCA_013695115.1 Actinomycetota bacterium
GGGAGCAGATCAGCGCCACCAAGCCAACCGCGATGTTGACGACCGCGGCGAGACGGAACGAGGCCAGCACGCCGAGTTGTCCGATCAGGAAGAACCCGGACGCGACCGTCCCGACGATGGCGCCGGCCGTGTTCGTCGCGTACAGCAGGCTGGCGCGCTCCCCCAGCCGGCGAGTGCGCAACAGCGACGACTTCACCACCACCGGCAGGCTGGCGCCGAGCAGGGTGGCCGGCACGAGCAGCACGACGAACGACAGCACGAAGCGCACACCGGTGCGCACCCCGGTCCAATCGGGGAGCACGCCGGCGAGGCCGACGTACGCGTTCTCGACGAGCTCGAACACCGTCGGCAGGGCGAGCGCCAGCACACCGACAAGTACCTCGATGACCCCGTACCAGTGCAGCGGGCGGCGGGTGCGGTCGACCCGACGGCCGGCGAGCACGCTCCCGAGGGCGAGCCCGGAGAAGAAGGCGGCGAGCACCGTGGCCACCGCGTGCACCGTTACGCCGAACACCAACGAGAGCTGCCGCAACCACAGCTGCTGGTACACGAGTCCACAGGCGCCGCTGGCGAAGAACAGCCCGAGCAGCGTCGGGAGCAGCGCGCGCGTTCCGTCGGCGGTTCGCGTGGTGACCGGAGACATGACCAAGAGGGTACGGTGGCAGCGGGGGAGCGGACGGGCGCGCTACCAGCGCTTCTCGTACCGGTTGCGCAGGAGCACCGCAGTCAGGTTGGCGAGCAGCGTCAGTGACAACAGCACCAAAATCGCCGCCGCCGCCAGATTGGTGAACGCCCGATCGGGGTCGGTCGTCCACTGGAACACGATCTGGGGCAGCGCGGTGTACGTGGTCGAGAACTTCTCGGTGAAGCTGGCGTCGCCGGTGGTGAAGAACGTCCCGTAGAAGGCGCCCACGAGGATCAGCGGGGCGGTCTCGCCCAACGCGCGCGAGAGCGAGAGCACCGTGCCGGTGAGGATCCCCGCGAACGCGTTGGGCAGCACCAGGCGCCGGGTCACCTCCCACTTCGTCGCCCCGACGCCGTAGCCACCCTCCCGGAGCGACTGGGGGACGGCCCGCAGCGCCTCGGAGGCGGTGATGATCACGATGGGCAGCACGAGGATCGCCAGGGTCAGCCCGCCGGAGATGATGGTGCGCCCGCCGGTGAAGCCACCGCCCTCGCCCCGGTTGGTGCCGAGGATCTGGACGAACACCGCCAGCCCCAGGAGCCCGTACACGACGGAGGGCACGCCGGAAAGGTTGCGGATGTTGAGCTGCACGAACCGCTTGAGCCGGCTCTCCTTGGCGTATTCCTCGAGGTACACCGCAGTGGCGATCCCGAGGGGGAAGGAGACGATCACGACGAGGATGGCGAGGGCGAGCGAGCCGAAGATGCCCTGGGCCACGCCCGCGGGCTTGAGGGTCGAGAGGCACGGTTCCTCGGAGCAGCGGGACAGGTCGGAGGTGAAGAAGCTCGTCCCCCGTTCCTGGATGACCGGCCATCCGTCGCTCCACACGGTCCCGACGAGCACGATGATGAAGAACAGGCAGACGAGTAGGCACAACAGCAGGAGCGTCTGGAAGGCGACGCCCGCGACGTCGATCCGCCGGCCCCGCAGGGCGCGGTCGACCGTGATCTCGCGGGTGACCACCAGGTCGGTGGCGGACATCAGTACTTCTCCCGCACCCGGCGGACGAACACGTCACCGACGAGGTTGAGCGCGAAGGTGACGAGGAACAGCAGCAGGCCGAGGAAGAACAGGCTGTTGTAGGCCTGCCCGGCGCCCCGCCCGCCTCCGGCGGCCACCTTGTCGGTGCCGACCGCGAGCTGCGCCATGGCCGCGGTGATCGTCGTGCCCACGTCGAAGACGTCCTGGGTGTAGTTGGCGTCGCCGATCGATCCGGCCGCCAACGCGACCACCATGGTCTCACCGATCGCCCGGGAGGCGGCGAGGAGTAGGGCGGCCACGATGCCCGAGATCGCCGCCGGGAACACGATCCGGGTCACCGTGGTCAGCTTGCGGGCGCCCATGCCGTACGACGCCTCCCGCAGGGAATGCGGCACCGCCCGCATCGCGTCCTCGCTCACCGACGCGACCAGGGGCGTGACCAGCAGTCCGACGCCGAGGCCGGCGGCGGCGAGGCTGAACGCGTCGGCCTCGCTCGACACCCGCTGGACGATCTGGGGGCCGAGCCATTGGATGGCGAAGAAGCCCAGGACGATGCTGGGGATGCCGGCGAGCACCTCGAGGATCGGCTTGAGGATCCGACGGACGCGCGGCCGGGCGTACTCGGCGAGGTAGATCGCCGCTCCGAGCCCCAGCGGTGTCGCCACGAGCATGGCGACGCCGGCGACGAGGAGCGTGCCCATGAACAGCGTCGCCAGGTCGTACTTGGCCACCCGGGGGCCCCATTTGTGGGGTTCGGTCCACAGGTCGGCGAGATCGATGTTGGTGAGGAACTCGAACGACTTGCCGAGCAGCGTGACGATGATCGCGACGCTGATGACGAGCGACGAGACCCCGGCCGCGAGGAAGAGGAGGTGGATCACGCGTTCTCGCACGATCCGCCGGCGGTTGCCGCTGAGGTCGACAGCGGGATGTGTGGTCACGCCGGCCACGCGGGCTCCCGGGGTCGGTGGTGGGGCGAAACGCTAGCGGGGCGGCCGAGCTGGGTCGGCCGCCCCGCGTCGCGCTTGGGGGAACCAGAGCTACCCGCCGGCGCTCTCCCACGTCTCGATGGACGCGGTCCGGTCGGCCTTGGCCAGCGGCACGTAGCCGGCCTCGGTGACCGTGGCGTTCAGGTTGTCCGCCGTCATGTAGAAGTCGACGAACGCCTGCACGGCCGGGTTCTCAGCCGCCTTGGCGTTGTTCGGGTAGATGAACAGCGGCCGCGAGACCGGGTACGTGCCCTTCTGGATCGTCTTGGCGCTGGGCTTCACGCACTTCCCCGTCTCGGGGTCTTCGACCGCGATCGCCTTCAGGTCCTCCTTGTTCTCCTGGAAGAACGCGAACCCGAAGAAGCCGATGCCGGTGTCCGAGCCCTCGACCCGCTGGACGATGTCGTTGTCGTTCGGGAACTGGCCGTCGGAGAGGATCGGCTCCGTCACCTCGGGCTCACCGTCGTCGTCGGTGCCGACCTTGTCGGCCGGGATTGCCCCTGCCTCGAGGCGCTCGCCCATGAGGTCTTCGTACGTGAGCTCGATGAAGGAGTCGTAGGTACCCGACTCGGGACCGGGGGTGAACTTCTCGACGTCACCCTCGGGCAGCGGGTCGACCTCGCTGCCGAGCTCCTCAGCCAGGGCCTGGGCGTCGGCGAGGCTGCCGGTCGACTCGGGGCCGAAGATTCCGTAGATCTGCGGCCAGTCGAGGCAGTCGATGTCGAGGTCCTTGTTGGCCACGATGGTCAGACCGTCGATGGCGACGGGTAGCTCGGTGTACGTGATCCCCGCGCCCTCGCATGCCGCGACTTCCTCTTCCTCGATGGCGCGCGAGGCGTCGGAGATGTCGGTCTCACCGCCGCAGAACAGCTGGAAACCGTCCCCGGTGCCGGGGCCGTCGACGCGCACTGCGACGTCGGGGTTCTCCGAGGCGAAGAGCTCACCGACGAGCGACGTGATCGGCTCCACCGTGGATGACCCGGAGACGACTACCTCACCCGAGAGGTCTCCGCCTCCGGGCGCGGCACCTGCCGTACCGGCCGCGGCGAGCATCAGCGCGGCTGCTGCTCCCGCCACCGCTACCCGCGAAATTCGGAACATGCACATCGAGCAGCCTCCCTATCGGGCGAGTTGTGTGTCGTGTTCGGCTTCGAACGCCCGGAACGGTAGGAGTCGCACGTGGCGGTCGGCCCGCCAGTGAATGAACGGGAGGTGAACGTCGCCGCAACAGTCGCCCCGAGAGGAGCGACTTGGTC
>JACDBD010000254.1 GCA_013695115.1 Actinomycetota bacterium
GCGCGCGAACGCGACCGCGGGGCGGGCGGCGTCCGCCGGGTCTCGGGCGACCGTGAGCTCAGGCACCGGTCCCCGCGGCGACGATGGTCTCGAGGTGTGACCGCACCCGCTCCTGGTCCTCGCGGTACTTGAGGACCGTCCCGAGGGTCAGGTCGACCGCGGCTTCGTCGATCTCCCGGCGCCCGAGCGCGGCGAGCGCGTGCGCCCAGTCGATGGTCTCGGCCACGCCCGGCGGCTTGTAGAGCTCGACGTCCCGCACAGCCTCGACCGCCCGCGCGACCTGGCGGGCGAGCTCGGCCGGAACCTCGGGGGCCCGTACTCGCAGGATCGCGAGCTCGCGCTCGAAGTCGGGGTGGCCGATCCAGTGGTAGAGACACCGTCGCTTGAGGGCGTCGTGCACGTCGCGGGTCCGGTTGGACGTGACCACGACGACGGGCGGGCTCTCGGCGCGGAACGTCCCCAGCTCGGGCACGGTGATCGCGTAGTCGGACAGGATCTCGAGCAGGAACGCCTCGAACTCGTCGTCAGCCCGGTCGACCTCGTCGACCAGCAGCACCGGCGGCACAGTGCCCTCGTACGCGATCGCACGCAGGAGAGGTCGGCGGACCAGGAACTGCTCGGAGTACAGCTCGTCCTCGACAACCTTGGCCCCGCTCGCCTCGACCGCCCGCAGGTGAAGGAGCTGACGGGAATAGTCCCATTCGTAAACGGCCTGGCCGGCGTCGATGCCTTCGTAGCACTGGAGGCGCACGAGCTCGCCGCCGGTCCAGCGGGCCAGCACCTTGGCGACCTCGGTCTTGCCGACGCCGGCTTCGCCTTCGAGCAGCAGCGGGCGACGGAGCGTGAGCGCGAGGAAGATCGCAGTCGCCAGGCCTTCGTCAGCCAGGTATTGATGATCGGCGAGCGCGGCCCGGACTTCGTCCACGCTCGTTACCGACGCCGGTGTCATTACGAACCGATGGTACTTGCCGCTTGCTCATGTTGGTGCGTTACAGGCCGAGTGCGGCGCCCTCGGCGCGCGGGTCGGTCGCGACGAGATACCCGTTCGGCGTGGGCGCGATCGCGTGCGCGAGGCCCATACCTGAATTGTGGGTGCCGACCTGGCGCACGGTGTGTCCGCGGGTGCGCAGGCCCTCGATGACGTCGGGACCAGCGGCCTGCTCGACTCGCAGGAACTCACTCCCCCAGTCGATGCGGAAGCGGGCGGCGTCGATGGCCTCCTGGGGATCGAGGCCGTCGTGGAGCATG
The DNA here is from genome assembly GCA_013695115.1 of Actinomycetota bacterium. GTDB lineage: Bacteria > Actinomycetota > Acidimicrobiia > IMCC26256 > JACDBD01 > JBPCMN01. The sequence continues at coordinate 1,249 of JACDBD010000254.1, forward strand.
CGGACGAGCAGCTGGACGTGCACCTGGCCCTGGGCATCGGCGCCTTCGCTCCCGAAGACGAGCCACGGTGCACCGTCGCGCAGCGCGAGGGCGGGGATCAACGTATGCATCGGGAGCTTGGCCGGCGCCAACGCGTTCACGTGTGACGCCTCGAGGGTGAACGACGAGCCCCGGTTGTTCAGGTTGATGCCCCACTCCGGGACGTGCACGCCCGAACCGAAGGCGAGGAAGTTCGACTGGATGAGGCTCACGAGGAGGCCGTCGCCGTCGGCTGCGCAGAGATAGGCCGTGCCGCCGGGGCGCGCCGCGTTCACCGCCGGTGGTGCCGCTCGCTCGGGGTCGATACGGGCGCGCCGGTCGGCGGCGTGCTGGTCGGCGAGGAGGGCCTCGACCGGCCCGCGCATCGCGTCGGGATCGGTGACGTGATCGTCGCGGTCGGCGAGGGCCAGCTTCAGCGCCTCGACGAGCAGGTGCTGGCGGGCGGCGCCGTCGTCCGGGAGATCGAGCCCGTCGAGGATGCGCAACGCCTCGAGGGGCGCGACCCCCTGGGTCTGCGGCGGGAGCTCCGCCACCTCGACGCCCCGGTAGGTCCCGCGCAGCGGTGCGGCAAACCGGCCCTCGTGTCGCGCGAGATCTTCGGGAGCGAGGACGCCGCCGGCCGCCTGCACGGCGGCGGCGATCGCCTCTGCCATCGGACCGCGGTAGTACGCGTCGGCGCCGTCCGCGGCCAGCCTCTCGATGGTCCGGACCAGGCCCGGCTGCCGCAGCCGGGTGCCGGTGTCGGCCGCGCCGTAGGTCGCGGTCCACTCGGGGAAGTCGGCGTACAGGCCGCGGCATGCCCGGAAGTAGCTTCCCGCCCACGGGCCCACCTCGAAACCGTCGCGGGCATAGCGGAGGGCGTGGCCGGCCACCGCGCCGAACGAGCGAGTGCCCCAACGTTCGAGAAGAGCGAACCAACCGGCGGGCGCGCCCGGCACCGTCACCGCGTGGGGGCCGAGGAGCGGCATGGTCTCGTGCTCGGCGCGCAGGGCGTCGATCGAGAGCCGTTCCGGTGACCGCCCCGAGCCGAGATAGCCGTCGAGGTCGCCGTCCCAGACGATCGCGAAGAGGTCGCCGCCGTAGCCGCAGAAATAGGGCGCGACCACACCGAGGGCGAGGTTGGCCGCGACAACCGCGTCGACCGCGTTCCCGCCTTCGGCCAGCGCTGCGAGCCCGGCTGCTGACGCTAGGTAGTGCGGCGTCGCTACTCCCGCGCGAGGGAAGCGTCTCGCCTCGACCATGGCCGGCGAGGCTACCGATCAGCGTGCTCGGGCATCCCCGATCGAGCCGGGTCGGGCTGGAAGACTGGCTCAAGCCGATCAGGGTTGATCGTGAGAGGGGGTGGGCAGAGGACCGCCGTGGAACGTCTGGAATCCCCCCGTTCTGAGCATTTCCCCGGGCGCTGCGCCCTGTGCGAATGGCGCCCGGAGTGGCGCCTCGAGGGCGACCCCGCCAGGCACGCCGACCTGCAGTGGGCCGCCCACACTCGGCTGACGCATCCGGTGATGGCGGACTGGCTCACCTCGCGGCGCTCGCCCCGAGGGCAGAACTAACTCGGCAAACGCCGCCACTCACTCGTCGGGTTGGCGGGACTCGAACCCGCGACCTTCGGTCCCCCAGTTCCTTCGCGCCCATGCCGCCCAAGTTGCACCAGTGTCATGTAGTGCGCTGACCAGCACGTTCGCCGCGCGCCGGTGGACTCGACGACACCTCCTCAGAGCCGCTGGCCGATTTTTCGTGAGCATTCTGTGAGCGCGCGCCCGAGTTACTGACCGAGGAAGGCGGCGCCGAGCTTCGCAGCCGCGTCGTCCTGCATCGTCTCCCCGACGTGCTGGTAGAGGTCGCTCGTGACCCGTGTCGACGAGTGCCCGAGCCGCTCCGTGACGACCTTGAGCGGCACGCCTTGTTCGAGCATCACCGTCGCCGCCGAGTGGCGTAGGTCGTGCAACCGGATACGTCGAACCTCGGCGCTCTTCACGAGCCGGTCGAACGTGTTGGAGACGTTGTCGGGATGGAGCGGCTCGCCGGTCACCGTCGCGAAGACGAGGTCCAGGTCTCGGTAGCCGGCGATTCGCTTCCACGATCTGCGTCACACCTGCGCCACGCTGTTGTTACATGCCGAGGTGCACCCGAAGGTCGTCCAGGAGATGCTCGGCCACTCCTCGATCGCCATCACGCTCGACATCTACAGCCACGTCGTTCCTGGGATGCAGGAGGAGGCAGCTCGGAGAATGCAGGAGCAGGTCTTCTCGAGTAGATGATCTCCCCTCGTGGCGAGCGTGTGCTGGCGCACTCCGCGCGCCGCGACAAGACTCTTCACGTGGTCACTCGCGAGGACTTGCCGACGTACTCAGAGCTCATGTTGCCAACCCTCCGCGCCGTGGAGGCATTGGGTGGATCGTCGACTCGCCCTCAGATCAGCGAGCGTGTGATGAAGGACGTCGGCCTGACTGATGAACACGTCGCGCTTGCCTACCCGGCGAACGACAAGTCCATCGCGCTAGACCGCTGCGACTGGGCGCGTTCCTACTTGAAGCTTGGGGGCGTCCTTGAGAGCCCCCGTCGGGGCTTGTTTCTGATCACCGAACTCGGGCGAACAATCCTCGCATTGAGCGATGACGTGGCCCAGACGAGGCTGCGTGAGATTGACGCGCAGGTCCGCGCGGATCGCCGGACCCGCGGCCGAGAGCGCGACTCGGAAGGTGAGGTCGAGGACGTATCCCCGCCTGACGACCAGGATCCAGCCTGGCGCGCGCAACTCGTCACCCGTCTTCACGGGCTTGCACCCGATGGCTTCGAACGCTTCGTCTTGTACTTGCTGCGGGCCTTCGGGTTGGTTCTGGAACAAACCGGGGGTCCGGGGGACGAAGGAATCGACGGCATCGGGACCGCGCCACTCAGCGAAGTGCTCTCGTCGACGGTCGCGGTTCAGGCCAAACGTTACGAGCCATCGAACACGGTCGGACGTGATGCTGTTGCGCTGTTCCAGCGGGACGCGGCTGCGGCTGGCGCAGAGCGTGCGGTGTTTGTGACCCTTGGCCGCTTCAGCGAGCCGGCGCGCCGCGTCGCGCGCACCGCAACACCGACCATCGACCTGATCGACGGCGAACGCCTCTGCGATCTCGTCGAGCAACAGAGCACGGG
>JACDBD010000299.1 GCA_013695115.1 Actinomycetota bacterium
GGGCGAGCACGGTGCCCGCGCCCGCTTCGGTCGATCCGTAGAAGATGCGGGTCACGGTGTGGGGGAGCGCGTCGCGGATCGCCGTGATCAGCTCGGGCGGCGTCGCCGACGTGCCGGTGTCGGCCTCGTGCAGACTGGAAAGCGCGTCGATAGCCCCGTTGTGCTCGAGCACCCGTGCCCAAACCGCCGGGATGAGGTAGATGCGCGTCGCCTGCCAGCGGGTCACCGCGCTTACGAGGGTCTCGGCGTCGGGAGCGCGCACGAAGTGGATCGGACGACGCGCCTGCCAGCAGCCGAGCGCGAGCGTCCAGCCCGCCATGTGGAAGAGCGGAAACATGCACACGAGCCCGCCCTCGGTCGGCGCCGCCAGCTGGGGCCAGGTCCGGAGGCAGTTCGCCCGGTGCGACAGCACGACACCCTTGGGCCGGCCGGTGCTGCCGCTGGTGAAGAAGATGACGTGGGGGTCGCGCTCATCGAGCGCGGGCGCTTCGACGTCGTCCGAACTCGCCCGGGTCGCGGCCTGGGCAAGGTCGGCGTGGCTGAGAGTCGGGAGATCCAACTCACGCGCCGGCTCGGCCCGCTCGTCGTCGACGACGAGGAGACGAGGCCGGGCGTAGCCCGCGACCTCGGCCGCCTCGGTCGGTCCGAGGCGGGCGTTGACCGGGGCGAAGACCGCGCCCAACTTGGCCAGCGCGAAGAAGACGGGCAGCGCCTCCAGCGAGGTGTCGCCCCACCATGCCACCCGGTCCCCGGGCCCGACGCCCCGAGCCGCCAGTGTGTGTGCCACCCGGTTGGCGCGACCGTCGAGCTCGCCGAACGTCAGGTGCTCGTCGGCGAGGGTGGCTGCGAGGCGATCGGGTGCTGCGCGGGCGGCGTGGCGCAGGACGTTGCCGACCAGGAGCGCCATCGCGGCATGATGACGGACGTGTCAGACACCGACAACTCCACCGGACTCCTCGCCCAGGCCCGGGTCCGACCCGAGCAGGTTGCGCTCCGCCTCGGAGATGAGGCCCTCACCTACGCCCAGCTCGACGACCGCGCCCGGCGAGCGGCGCACGCGCTCCACGAGCTCGGCGTCCGACGCAGTGATCGAGTGGCGATCATGGTCCCGAACTCGCTCGAGTTCTTCGAGGCGGTGCACGCCGCCGGCCGCCTCGGCGCGGTGGTCGTGCCGGTCAACATCCACTTCAAGGCGGACGAGGCGGGCTGGGTCGTGAGCGACTCCGGTGCGACCGCACTGGTCGTCGCCCAGGAGCTCACGCCCGCGCTCGCCGACGTTGCCGCGGTTCCCCGGCTGGTCGTCGGCGACGGCTACGACGAAGCCCTGGCCGCCGCCCCCGCCACCGGCGAAGTCGACCCACCCGAGATCGTCGGGGACGCCTGGCCCACCGTGATGGCCTACACGTCGGGAACGACCGGACGGCCGAAAGGCGTCGCGATCGGTGAGGACGATTTCCGCCGCCGGGCGGTGGGCGTGGCCGCGTCGGGGGAGCGCTGGGGCCTCGGCCCCGACGACGTGCACCTGCTCGTCGGTCCCTCGTACCACATGGGTCCGCTGTTCTGGGGCCAGATGCACCTTGCGTTCGGCGCCACCGTCGTGGTCATGCCGAAATGGGACGCGTCGGAGTGTCTCGCGCTGATCGAACGGTGGCGGGTCACGAACACGCACATGGTGCCGGCCAACTTCACCCGGATCCTCGAGCTCTCCGAGGACGTCAGGAACGCACCCGACCTGTCGTCGCTTCGGATCGTCGTCCACGCCGCCGCGCCGTGCCCGGTCCCATTGAAGCGCGCGTTCATGGACTTCATCGGCGCCGACAAGGTGTGGGAGTACTACGGCGCATCCGAAGGCGGCGGCACCGTCATCACGCCCCAGGAGTGGCTCGAGCACCCCGGCAGTGTGGGCAAGCCGTTCCCCGGCAACGAGTTCGCCATCTTCGACGACGACGGCAACGAGCTGGGCGCCGGCGAGGTGGGGACCGTCTACGCCAAGCCCGCCCTGTCGTCGTTCCGGTACCACAACGACGACGACAAGACCGCGTCGGTGCACCGGGGCGAGTGGTTCACGGTCGGCGACGCCGGCTACCTCGACGAGGACGGGTACCTCTATCTCACCGACCGTAAGAGCGACATGGTCATCTCCGGCGGGGTGAACATCTACCCCCGCGAGGTCGAGGACGTCCTGCACCGTCATCCCGAGGTTGTCGACTGCGCGGTGCTGGGTCTGCCCGATGATGAGTGGGGCGAGGTGTTGTACGCAGTCGTCCAGCGTGCCGGTGACTCGAAGCTCGACGAGGACGCCGTCGTCACCTGGGTGCGGGAGCACCTCGCCGACTACAAGCGCCCCCGCGTAGTCGAGTTCGTTGCCGAGCTACCACGCGATCCCAACGGCAAGGTGCGCAAGCCCAAGCTGCGTGAGGCCTGGATCGCCCGGGCACGGGGGTAGAGACTGAGCCGCACGCACCCGAATCGAGGAGGCCGATGATGCCGAAATACCTGATCCAGACCGCCTACACGGCGGAGTCGTGGATGGCGATGTCCAAGAACCCGCAGGACCGTTTGGAGGCGGTGCGACCCTCCATCGAAGGGCTGGGCGGGAAGCTCGACGTCGGCTACCTCACCTTCGGCGAGTACGACCTCGTGGCCATCGTCGACTTCCCCGACAACATCTCCGCCGCCAGCTTCTCGATCTCGGTGGCGTCGAAGGGTGGCGTCAAGGCCTTCACGACCACTCCGCTCATGACGATGGACGAGGCGGTCGAGGCGATGGAGAAGGCCGGCGGCAGCAAGTATGCCCCGCCCAAGTAGGCGGGGAGGCCTCCACCCGTCCCGGGTTGGCAAACAGACAATCGTTGTTGATAGTCACCTTAGAGTCCGTGCCATCGCCGGTGGCGGCGTCGCGGCTCGTCTCGGGAACGCCGCGCCAACCGACGCCATCCCAGTCGCCGCCGGTCCTGGCGGCAGTCACGTGGAGCCGATGGCGGCCCTCGCGGTCGTCGGCGTCGCGACCCCGGGCTTCGAGGTCGAGCTTCAGCTTGAACTGGAAGCAGTCCTTGTAGCGGCTCTGGTTGAAGGCGGCGCCCCACGTGTCGTTCACGGTGCCCTCCCAGTAGTCGATGAGCGGCGTCGTACCGTCGGGGCCGGTCAGGCCCTCGGCCCCATAGACATCGACCCTCACCGTGATCGTCACCACGTTGCCGTTGTGGGCGACCGTCGTCTCGGCCCCCGCCGGCGCGGCGGGAAGTACTGGCATCGCGAGCGCGACGAGAGCGACGACAAGGGCGCGGCGCATGCTCAGCCGACCGGTTCGTCGTCGCTCTGGCGCTCGAGGGTAATCTCGCACGTGAACTGCCCGCCCGTGATGGCGTGCTCGAAGCTCGCCTGGGCGGTTCCCCGTTCCGTCACCGGCACGACGATCGGCCGTTCAGGTATCGCCCCGCAATACGCGGAGGGGCCGTCTCCCGTGGTCACGAAAGGCGGTTCCCACAGGAGCCGGAACTCGTCGCCGGTGAAGGTCCCTGTGACCCCGAATGTCACCGTCCCGGCGCCGGTGACGGTAAAGAGTTCGGTGGTGCACGTGTAGGAGCCAGACACCGCGACCGTTCCCGAGGCGTCCTTCCCCACGACCCCCACCGTGATCGTCCCCTGGTCGGAGCCCATGCACGGGGTCACGTTGGTATACGTCGAGCTGATCGGGCCCTTCCAGGTGTCGCACTTGGGAAGCTTCTTGCCCTGGTTCTCGAGGTGCTTTCGGACCGCCTCGCCGATGCGGTCGATGAGGTTCTGGTCGATCTTCTGGACGACGTTGACGTCGACGCCCGCGACGCCGCCGACCATCATCGTGCCGTCACGGCCGGTCTTGGGAGCGCCGTTCTTCCGGTCGTCGCCGAGACCGAAGAGGTGCCCGAACTCGTGGGCGACGACGGTGGGCGGGGCGTCGACGGGGATGGCGCCGTCGCGGTCGTTCTCGAACGAACGCGTCCCATCGCCGGTCTTGGAGTTCCTGGTGGTCTCGGAGGAGCCTTCGAATCCAGTCCCCTCGAAGCTGCCGCCGGACGCGGCTCCGACGATGATGCGGTGGTTACCCTTCTTGGCGTCGAAGCCGTCGCCGCGCTCCTTGAGGTTCACCTTCAGCTCGAGCTTGAAGCAGGTCTTGTACGGGAGCTGGTTGAAGGCGGCGCCCCAGGTGTCGTTGAGGACCTTCTCCCAGTAGTCGACCAGCGACATCGTGCCGTCGGGGCTCGTCTGGCCTTTGGCGTCGACGACGTCGACGGTCATCGTGATCCTCAGCACGTTGCCGTCAACTTTCACGGTCGTCTCGGCGTCGCCGGCGTCGCCGGCGTCACGAGAAGCGAAGCTGCAAGGACGCCACCGACGATCAGCCGTCGCGCACCGGCCACGATAGGGCCGACGGATAACGTCCGCTCGTGCGCATCGCCATCCGGCGGCTCGACCCCGATCTACCGCTCCCGACCGCGCAGCACCCCGACGACGCCGGCTACGACCTCCACGCCCGCGAGGGCACGCGCATCGACGCTGCCGGCGGACGCGCCGTCGTTCCGACCGGGGTCGCGGTCGCCATCCCGTCCGGGTATGCCGGGTTCGTCCTCCCGCGGTCGGGCCTTGCCCTCCGACACGGCGTCACCTGCCTCAACACGCCGGGGCTCATCGACCCGCTGTACCGGGGCGAGCTCAAGGTCGTCCTCGTGAACACCGATCCGGTCGAGCCGTACGAGATCAAACGGGGCGACCGCATCGCCCAGCTCGTCGTAAAGAAGGTGGAGACGGTCGAGTGGGACGAGGTCGACGACCTCGACCCGACGCAGCGCAGCACCGAGGGCTTCGGCTCGACCGGGCGCTAGCCTGCGCCGCCGTGGCTCACGACCGGAAGTTCCGCTTCGGGGTGATGGCGTCGCACGCCGCCTCGGCCGACTCGTACCGGGAGAAGGCCCGCAAGGCCGAGGATCTCGGCTACTCGACCTGGTTCGTCCCCGACCACTTCGTCGACCACCCGGTCGCGCCGATGCCGGCGATGGCCATGGTGGCGGAGGCCACGTCGACACTGCGGATCGGCCCGCTCGTGCTCGGCAACGACTACAAGCACCCCGTCGTGCTCGCCCGCGAGGCCGCGACCCTCGATCTCCTCTCGGACGGTCGCCTCGAGCTCGGCATCGGCGCGGGTTGGATGACCGCCGACTACGAGAAGGCCGGCATCCCGTTCGACCAGCCCAGCGTGCGCATCGCCCGCCTGGCCGAGTCGATCGCGATCCTGAAGGGGCTCATGGGCGACAAGCCCTTCACGTTCCAGGGTGAGCACTACACGATCACCGACCTCGACGGGTTGCCCAAGCCGGTGCAGTATCCGCACCCGCCGATCATCGTGGGCGGCGGTGCCCGCAAGGTGCTGTCGCTCGGCGCCCGGGAGGCCGACATCGTCGGCATCAACGCCAACCTGCGCGGCGGGACCGCCACCAGTGAGGACGCTGCCCGCTCCATCACCGGCGCGGCGGTCGACCAGAAGCTGGCGTGGGTGCGCGACGCCGCCGGCGACCGCTTCGACGACATCGAGATCCAGACGTTCGTCGGCTTCACCCACTTCACCGACGACCGCCGTTCACTCGCCGAGGCGATGGCGACGGCGTTCGGCGTCACGCCCGACGAGGCGCTCGAAGCGCCAGTGGTGCTGGCGGGCACGCCCGACGAGATGATCGACGACCTCGTGGCACGGCGCGATCGCTGGCTGATGAGCTACCACGTCGTCGGCGTGGACGTGATCGAGGAGTTCGCCCCGGTCGTCGCCAAGCTCGCCGGTACCTGAGGAGAGTCATGCCCCACGACCGCAAGTTCCGGTTCGGAGTGCAGCTCGCCGGTGCCGACTCGGGTGCGGCATGGCGCGAGAAGGCCCGCAAGATCGAGGCGCTCGGTTACTCGACGCTCTACATGCCCGACCACTTCATCGACACCGAGCTCGCGCCGATGGTCGGCATCTCGATGGCCGCCGAGGCGACCGAGACGCTGCGGGTCGGCACGCTCGTCC
>JACDBD010000342.1 GCA_013695115.1 Actinomycetota bacterium
CGACGAGATCGGCGAAGCCGACGGTTCGGTCGAGGGTGACGGCCGCGTGCTCCTCGTCGGTGTCCCGGAGTTGGTACGACACCGCGACGAGGTGGCGCCGGAACAGCGCGTTCACCGCATCGAGGAAGAACGGGAGGAGGTCGCGCACCAGGACCGTGTAGTCGTCGACGACCTGCGGGTACGGCGTGCCCGCCACCCGGTGGGGAACTTCGACGCCGACCCGGAAGGCGCCCGAGAGGGCCTCGGTCATGCGGGCAAGCGACGAGCCGTAGGTGCGGGCGAGCGCGAGCACGACGTCTTCGCCGAGGAGCTCGGTCATCGCGGCGATGAGCCGGATCGCCTCGGCCGCGTCGGGTGTAACCGGTACCGGTAGCGCGTTGGAGTCGGGAAGACCGAGCGCCACCCACAGCCGGTGCACCAGGTCGGGATCGAGGCCTGACCCCTCGGCGAACTCGGCGAGCCTCTGGGTCTCCCCCGGCGGCCGCATGACCAGATCGAGCATGAGGGGACCGAGCCCGAAGACGTGCGTCGCCCGGACGACCTCGTCGACCGTCGCTCCCAACTCGAAGGCCCGCGTCAGGAGCACCAGCTGTTCGGCGGCGTCGGGCGCCCCGGGATCGTAGACACCGAGCCGCTCGAGCTCGACCTCGTTCGGACGCTCGCCCACGTGCGCGTCTCAGCACAACGTCGGTGGAACCTCGGCGGCCTCGCCGGTGTAGGAGTGTTCGTGAAGAGATCGGCGGGTTTTGCAGCATTGGCAGTTCTGCTCTCGGCACCTTCGATCGCAGGCGCCAAGGGAGAGGACCCGTTGCCGCCGCCGGTCCAGGTCCGCTAAGAGCCGGAGGGCATCACGCTCGAGGACCCTGCGTTCGAGGCCCTGCCCGGTGCGACGGCCGACTTCGGGCGGCTCGGCGGGTCCGTGTACCAGATCGAGCTGCCGGACGACTGGAACGGGCGACTGGTGCTGTACATGCACGGTTTCGCGGAGTTCGCGCCCGAGACGAATGCCGCGCCGATGGACTTCCGCCGGTACCTGATCGAGCACGGCTATGCGTGGGGCGCGTCCAGCTTCAGCAGCACGTCGCTCATTCCCGGCCGTTCTGCGGACGAGACCGCGGCGCTCTGGGACTACTTCGCCCGAATCCATGGCCGGCCGGAACGGAGCTACGTCAACGGCCTCTCGATGGGCGGCGCTGCCAGCAACATCGTCGCCGAGCGCTACGCCGACCGCTTCGACGGCGCCCTCGGCCTGTGCGGCGCCGCCGGCCAGACCGAGGCGTTGACGATCAGCGTCGACGTCTTCGTTGCCGGCGCCTACGCCGCCGGCGTCAACCAGGCAGAGTTCGACGCCAGGCTCGACGTCGGCGCGCTGATCAGCGACCGGATCCGTCCTGCGCTGGACGACCCCCAGGCGCGCAAGCAGTTCGAGAACATCGTGCTCGACCTCACCGGTGGGCCCCGCCGGTTCGGGCGCGAGGGCTTCCGGGCGGAGGAGGAGATCAACTGGCGCCGGGTGGCGTTGGCGATCGCGGCCGGTCTCGCGCTCAACCGTGAGAGCTACGACCTCGGGCCGCTGAGCGATGTCACCGACGAAGAGTTCAACCGCGACGTCATTCGCCTTCCAGTTTCGGAGGACCTGCTGGCCGGCTTCACCGAGGGCGCCGAGACCACCGGGAACATCCAGATGCCGTTGCTGACGCTGCACTCCACCGGCGACGGCCAGGTGCCGATCGAGCAGGCCCAGATCTACCGGCGGCGCGTCGACGACGCCGGCCAGGGGGACCTGCTCGTGCAGCGCGTCATCCGCGACCCGGGCCACTGCGGGTTCACGACCACCGAGCAGGAGGCCGGGTTCGAGGCCCTGGTCGCGTGGGTGGAGCACGGGGAGAAGCCGGAGGGAACCGATGTCCTGATCGACGACTTGCGGGAGCTCGATGGCACCTTCGAGCTGTACCCGCGCGAGGGCACCCCCGAGGCCGAGGCGGTCCCCGGTGTCGACGATCGCGTCGTCGTCCGCGGCAACGCCACCCTCGACGGGGCCCCGTTCGACGCCCGGTTCCTGGGCGCGAGGGTCGAGCGGGACGGCCTGATCACGCCGTGCCCGGGTCTGGCGCCGGTGACGGACGGGCGGTACGAGATCGCGGTGATGGCCGACGCCGAGTCGAGCGGCTGCGGGGCAAAAGGCGCGCAGATCATCCTCTGGACGTTCGTCGAGGGCGAGGAGCTCTACGTCACCGACGCGCTGAGGTGGCCCGGGAACGGGGAGACGACGACCTTCGACGCCAGCTTCTCGACCGCGGCGCCCGACGGCGCGGCTTCGCCGACGGTCGGGTTCGTCGGCGAGGTGTACGACCGACGGGGTCGCCATCTGCCGCCCGGGACCCGGGTCGAGGCGTTCGTCGGCGACACCCGCTGCGGCGTGGCGTCGGTGCGGCGCACCGGCAGCTTCTCGGGATTCAGCCTCGGCGTCGTCGGCCCCGGCTCGGTCGCGGGATGCGAAGCCGGGGCCACCCTGACGTTCCGCATCGATGGCAAGCCCGCGGCCGAGACCGCCGTCAACGAACCCGGTGGGGAGAGATCGCTCGACCTGAGCCCGCGCTGAAATGCGGCAGACTTCCACCCGTGCCCAGGCTCGTGACGTTGACGGCGGCGACAACAATCGCGCTCGGACTCGCCGCGCCTGCTGGCGCCGCGGGTGGGAAGGCGCCGGCACCCTGCTCGCTGCTGACGGAGAAGCAGGTCGCCACCCTCCTGGGTGAGCCGGTCGGGGACGGCAAGCCCGAGAAGGCACCGGGGGCGCGGGAATGCCAGTGGCAGACACGCGAGGAGGGCGTCGGCGGGATCGAGGGCACACCGCTCGGTCTCAGCGTCGTGGTCCACACGAGCAAGAAGGCGCGCACCGATTTCGACGAGCTGGTCCGGGACCAGGACAACGAGATCATCGACGGCATCGGCGACGAGGCGATCGCCGACGACACGTTCGACGTACCGGTGGCCGGGCGCGTCGGCCGGCGCATCTTCGAGGTCGACTTCAGCAACTACGACACGACCAACTGGGACGGGGACCCGCGCGCCATCGCCACGGAAGGCGCCGAGATCGTCGCCGACAAACTGGCCGGGGGCGACCAACCCGAGCGGGTGGAACAGCCCGACGACGTCCTGGCCCGCTTCGCCGACGACATTCCCGTCCCGGCGTCGTTCATGAGCCGGACCGCGTTCGGCACGGAGTACAACGGCGGCGGCGCCTTCGGCGGCGATCTCACCATCGACGAGGTGGTGGCGTACTACCAGGAGGCGCTGCCCGGCGCCGGCTACGAGGTCGGGGAGCCCACGACCGCGGACGTCGACGGCGTGACCACGACGGTGCTCCCGTTCTCGGGCCCGGGCCGCACCGGGGAGATCGAGATCAGCCCCAACACCGATCCACCCGGCGCGACCCTCCTCTTCATCTCCTACCAGGAGGACGTCTGAGCACGGGCACCACGCTGCACGGAGCGTTCGTCCGGCTGCGACCGGCCTCTCGAGACGACATTCCCGACCTCGTCAAGATCCGCCAGAAGCCTGAGGTCTACCGGTACTGGCGTGGCGGCGACGACCTAGTCGCCGCGGTCGAGGAGGACTTCGCCGAATCCGACATCACTGCGTACGTGATCGTGTTCGAGGACCGCGTGATGGGCTGGATCCAATGGGAGGCGGAGAAGAACCCCGACTACCGGCACGCGTGGATGGACATCTACCTCGATCCCGATGTGCGCGGGCGCGGCCTCGGCACCGACGCGGTCCGGACGCTGGCGCGCCATCTGATCGTCGATCACGGTCACCACCGACTGACGATCGATCCCGCCGCCGACAACACCGCCGCCATCCGGTCCTACAGCAAGGTCGGCTTCCGTCCCGTCGGGATCACGCGCCGCAGTGAGCGCGGTCCGGACGGCACTTGGCACGACAGCCTCCTGATGGATCTTCTCGCCGAGGAGCTCGTCGACTAAGTGGGAGGGAGTACCATTGCGACCACCCAACCCTGATCTGTCCGCTCGAGACCAACCAGTCCCGCCTGCCGGAAGCTGATCAGCGAGTGGTCGGAGCGCCCCGTGAGCAGCGCTGCGGCGAGCGCAGCGAGGTGAGGAAGGTGGCCGACGAGCAGGACATCGTCCGCCTCGACATCAATGCGTTCGACCCAGGGCGTCGGGTCGTCGTTCGGAGAGAGCCCATCGGCTTGTTCGACGTCGGCGTCCAGCAGTCCACCCCAGATCTCAGCCGTCTGCCGGGCTCGCGTCTTGCCCGAGTGGATCACCCGAGTCGGTCGCACGCCGAGCTGCTCGACCGCGTGTCGTGCTACGCGAGCAACGTCGTCGACGCCTTGTTCGGTGAGGGGGCGATCAGGGTCCTCGTTCTCGGTCTTGGCCTGCCCGTGCTGAGCGAGATAGAGGTGCACTGCCCTGACGATACGCGCGAGCTCCAAACCCGACCCGGTACGGTGCGCCGGCTCGGACCGCGAGCAGCATCACCTGCCGAGTTCATCAAGACGGCATGGTGGAGCGAAGAGTGGTCGGGCGGCTGCTCGATGGCGCATTTCGCCCCGGGATCCTCACGCGCTACGGACCGCTGCTCCGGGAGCCGTTCGGACGGGTGCATTGGGCCAGAACGGAGACCTCCACGACGTCGCACGGGGCAATCGATGGCGCCGTCCGGTCGGGCGAACGCGCCGCGGCCGAGGTACTCGATCGCGCGTAAGTGCGGTCGAACGGCTTGTCCTAGG
>JACDBD010000057.1 GCA_013695115.1 Actinomycetota bacterium
GGCGTCGCCGGAGCGCCAGCGGTCGCCCTCGTTGGCGTCGGCGGCGGTGGTGAGGACGGTCTGGGCGTCGGCACCGGTTACCACGAGGCAGCGGGCGTCTTCGACGCCCTCGTAGGGCTCGCCCGCGCCGGCGAGGTCGCCGAGCGGCCAATCGCGCGTCGTGGGCGGGGGCGAGTCGCCGCGCTCGTCGGTGTCGAACGGCCGCACGAGCACCGCGGCTGCGTCCGCCGCGTAGGTCTCGGTGGCGAGGTCGGCCTCGAAGCCGCGCACGAGTGCCCGCAGTCTCTGCCGGGCCTCGCGCTGCTCGGGTTCGAGCTGGTCGTCGCCTTCGCTGAAGTCGAGCGCGTAGGCGGAGATCGTGCGCTCCTCGCCGTCGACGGTGAGGGTGACGACGGTGGTGGGCATGTCGGTGACGCCGGGGTCGCCGAAGTCGGGGGGCGGGTCGGCGAGCAGTCCGGCGGCCTCGATCGCCAGCCGGTACTCGTCGAGGTCGGGGGCCGCGAGCCGGCCGACCTGGAGATTCGGCAGTGCGCTCCCGGGGAACTCCAGGGTCGTCGGGCCGAGCGTGATCACCCGACCGTCGGCGTAGATGCTGAGCTCGGGGATCTCGGCCAGGCGCGAGCTCGGCGGTACCAGGCCGCCGCCGGTGGCGGCCCGGAGGACCAGCTCGGCGCCGTTGCCCGTCGGCGGGTCGGGGTCGGGTTTCGTCGTGACCTTCTCGTCGTCGTTGTCACCGCAGGCGGTGAGGATCAGGGCCGCCAGGGCCGTCAGCGTGAGGGCGCGTCTCGGGCTCACGTGCTCTTGGACGTCCCGGTGGGCTCGGTGGTTCCCGTCTCGGCCCGGGCCCGGCGCCTCCGGTGCCAGCGGATGCCGCCCTCGATCGCCGCCAGGATCGTGTCGTTGTCACGCGAGAGCCGGCCGTGCACGTAGCGCTCGAGCCCGAGGCGGCGCATCCAGGGGTTGAACGCCCAGTAGCGCTCGAGGAAGTGGATGCGGGTGCGGCCGTCGCCGAGGTCCTCGAGCCGGGTGTGGCCCTCGGCCCGCGACCACAGCGGCTTGCCGATGGCGTCGTAGCGCCACGACTCGTGCGGCTTGACCTGTGTGAGCCACTCCCACGACACGCCCACGCCGCCGGAGAGGAGGAAGCGCGGGACGGGGAAGGTGCAGTGGCGCACGAGTCCCTCGCCGACGTCGTCACCCGGATGGAGGATGTCGATGGTGCCGATCTTCCCCTGGGGCCGGTCGCCCCCGCGGTACCAGAAGACGTCCCACACCTCGTCCGGCGGCGCGTCCACGACGATGGAGAAGGAGTGCTCCTGCACGCCGGCAAATGTAGGTGTCGCACCCCGGCGGTACCATGTGGTGGTCATTTCCCCGACCGTCATGACACGGAGCGGGAAATGACACTCGAGACGAAGGAATGGCAGGAGCTCTCCGAGGGAGCGCGTGAGGTCTTCGGGCCGGCAAGGGCGGCGATCTTCATGAGCGCGATGGACCAGGGTTTCAGAGCTGACCTGGCGACCAGAGGCGATGTCGCTCAACTCCAGGTCGCCACAAGAGCCGACATGGCTGAGCTGCGCTCGGAGCTTCGAGTGGAGATCGCAGGGGTGAGAGCGGAGCTGTCAGAGCTCAAGGCCACGGTCGAGTCGAAGCTGCGGGCGCAGACCTGGACCATGGTCACGGTCCTGCTTGCCGGTATCGGGGCGAGCCGCTTCTTCTGACCTGAGTTGACGCCCCCACGGGGCGCGGCGCACCATCGCGATCGAATCCAACCGAAAGGATCTCCTCATGGCCAAGTTCGTCCAGATCATCGAGTACACGACGACCAAGGAAAAGCGTGCCGAGATGGACAAGCTCACCGACGAGTGGCTCGCCGCGACCGAGGGCAAGCGCACAGCCGGCCGGGCGGTGAGCACGAGCGATCGCGACAAGCCCAATACCTACGTCGACATCATCGAGTTTCCGTCGTACGACGACGCGATGAAGAACAACGACATGCCCGAGACGAGCGAGTTTGCAAAGAAGGCGGGTGAGCTGTCCGACGGCCCGCCGATCTTCCGCAACCTCGACGTCATGCGGACCGACGAGGACTGATCGGCGGCGGGTGACCCACCACGAGTACGTCTTGTTCGACCCGCTGTTCGACGATGAGGGCGCCGAGGCGATGGTGCGCCTCTGCGAGCGGTTCGGACGGTACGGGATGTACTCGCAGGAGAGCGTCGAGTCGGAGATCGGCGAGGGTCTGACCCAGCGCCACGACGCCGTCATGAACTACGTGCGCTCGGGCGGTCGCCACGGCCGCCACGACTCGGTCGACCGGCTGGCGGCGCGCACCAACTACTTCCGGGAGGAGTTCGCCTACGGCACCGAGCCCCTGATCGACGGGGTCGAGCCGTTCCTGTTCCATGAGGGCTTCGTCGACGCCGCCCGCAAGATCCACGACCGGCCGGTCATCGAACCCGCGATCGTGTTCGCCAACCTGATGGTGCCGGGACAGGAGTTGGCGCTGCACACCGACGTCCCCGAGTTCCGGGGCGCCAACCGCAAGGTCCACCCGCAGTGGCTGCTGGTCGCGATGCGCCACTCGGGGCTGTTCGAGGACTGGCGCATGCCCATCGCCACCGGCGTGGCGTGGTTCCACGACTGCAAGGGCGGCGAGTTCGCCTTCTACCCCGACGGCCCCGACGGCGACGCCATCGCGCACGAGGTGACGTACAACACCGCCCTGCTCGTCGACACCGACAGCGTCTTCCACGGCGTCGACCCCATCGACCTTCCCACCGGTGACCTACCGCCGCTGAAGCCGGGGATGCATCTGGCGTTCGACGGGGACGAGCGTTGGTCGGTGCGGAAGGGCGACGAGGTCGTCGCAGGCTACGGCTGGGACGAGCTGCGGTTCTCGATCTCGTGGAAGGCGTACTGCTTCGTCGACGAAGCGGAGCGCGACGCCTGGAAGTCGCATACCGACGACCTCGACCTCGAGTGGACGATCGCCCGACTCGTCGACGACCTTCGCGAACGTGGCCGCATCGACGGCCCGACGCCGCCGTCCCGCGACCTCGCCGAGACCATCATCGACGAGTACATCAAGTTCCCCGCCACCCCTGATCGGTTCCGGCG
>JACDBD010000360.1 GCA_013695115.1 Actinomycetota bacterium
GCTGCGGGCGGTGGCGGTGGCGGCGGTGCCGGCGCTGACGTTGCACGGCGTCCTGGCGCTCCCGACCGGCGAGCTGATCCGCCGGTCACACCGAGCGTGCGTGGTGTCGGGCTATGCGCTCGCGGCGGTCGCGGCCGTGGTCATCTGGATCGACCGCCCGGCCGTTCCCCTGTGGGTTCCGGCGCTCCAGGCCCTCGTGACGGTGACGGTCGGAGGGGTCGCGTCGAACACCCGCTACCGCCAGGCCCGCGGCCACGAGCGCCAGCGGATGCAGTGGTTCGGCTGGGCGGCCACGGTGGCGGGCGAGGTCGCCCTGGTGGCGGTGGCGCTGCGCTTGTTCCTCTCGTGGCCCCGACCGCTCGCGACTGTGATGACCGTGGCGACGATCACCGTTCCCGCGTCGTTCCTGCTGTCGACGTCCAAGCGCTTTCTCGGCCGCGTCGATCGGATGCTGGCGTACACGGTGTCGCTCACCGGGCTCACGGGTGTCGTGGTCGCGGTGTACCTCGTGATCGTGCTCGGCCTCGGGCGCGTTCCCGACGACGAGGAGCGTGGGATCCTGCTGTTGTCGATGGTGGCGGCTGCGCTCGCGGCGTTGCTCTATCTTCCGACGCGGGCGCGCCTCACGCTGTTCTCGAACCGGCTCGTCTACGGCGAGCAGCGCGCCCCCGACGAGGCGCTGCGCACCTTCGGGAGCCGGCTCTCGCGCGCGATTCCTCTCGACGAACTGCTGTTGCAGCTGGCCGAGTCGCTGCGTAAATCGATGGCACTGCGCGCCGCCGAGGTGTGGACGGGATCCGGGGGAGTCCTCGAGCGGGCGGTGTCCGCGCCCGACCGGGGCGGGGCGCAGCTCAGGTTGTCGGACGCGGAACAGCCGGTCGTCGCGCGCGCGGGCGTGTCCGGTCCCGCCTGGCTCGGGGTGTGGCTGCCCCGGCTGCTCGACGGGCGCGACGGCGCGGTGCTCCGGGTTGCGCCGATCACCCACTCGGGCGAGCTGCTCGGGATGATCGTCGTGGAGCGCCCCGAGGACGAGGACGCCTTCAGCGACGACGAGGAGAGCGCGCTGGCGGAGCTGGCACGGCAACTGGGGTTGGCGCTCCACAACGTGGAGCTCGACTCGGCCCTCCGGGAGTCGCTCGCGGAGGTCCAGCGCCAGGCGGAGGAGCTGCGGGCGTCACGCGCGCGCGTGGTCGCAGCCGGCGACGCCGAGCGGCGCAAGATCGAGCGCGACCTCCACGACGGGGCGCAGCAGCACCTGGTCGCGCTGGCGGTGACCGTGCGGTTGGCTCGTCAGGTCGCCGACCAGGACCCGGAGCAGGCGAAGGCGATGCTCGACGAGCTGGGCCAGTCGCTCCAGGAGGCGGTGCAGGAGCTCCGCAACCTGGCCCACGGCATCTACCCGCCGCTGCTCATGGACCGGGGCCTGCCCGCGGCGCTCGAGGCGGCCGCGGGTCGGGCCGCGCTGCCGACCGACGTGCACGCCGAAGGCATCGATCGGTTCCCCCAGGAGGTCGAGGCGGCGGTGTACTTCTGCTGTCTGGAGGCGCTCCAGAATGCAGGCAAGCACGCCGGCGAGGGCGCCGGCGCGACCGTCACGCTCCGCCAAGAGGCGGAAGGCCTCGTGTTCGAGGTCGCCGACACCGGTGCCGGTTTCGACATGTCATCGGCACAGGCGAAGGGCCACGGGTTCGTGAACATGAGCGACCGCCTTGGCGCCATCGGGGGGAGCGTGCGGGTCGACTCCGCCCTCGGAGAGGGGACCCGTATCCGGGGGACGATTCCGCTGGCCGAGTAGCGGTCAGGTGGTGGGCCCGTGCTCGGACCAGAGGTGCCGCAGCACGTCGGGTCCGAACTCCTCCTTGTTCACGTACGTGGCCGCGCCGCAGGTACGGGCGTCGGCGGGGAGCTCGTCGGCGGCGTAGGTCGAGAGCAGGATCACGGCGGTCCGGGGGTGCGCCGCGGTGATCTGACGGGCGGCTTCGATGCCGTTGATCCCCGGCATGTTGATGTCCATCAGGACGAGGTCAGGCGGGGCCGATTCGACCAGAGCCAGCGCCTCTTCGCCCGTCGCCGCCTCGGCCGCGACCTCGAAGCCCGGGGTCATGGCGACCACCGCCCGCGCCGCGCTGCGGAAGGGCGCCTGATCGTCGACGATCAGGACCGAGACGGGCGTGTCGGCCACGGTCTCATGCTTCCATCGGTCGCCTGGTTCTTCCAGGGTGAGGGCAGGCGTCTCCG
>JACDBD010000364.1 GCA_013695115.1 Actinomycetota bacterium
ACCGTACCGACCGCACCGGCTCCACCGCCGCGGCGGCAGCGGCGAGCACGCGGTCGGCGACGGCCATGATCTCAGCCGGGGTGCGGTAGTTCACACTGAGGGTGACCCGGCGCGGCGCCTGGTGCCCGGGGAGGTGCCTCAACACCGCGTCCCAGTCGGCGACCGCGCCGGGTTGACTCGACTGGCCGGGGTCGCCGACCAGCGTCATCGACCCCGACGGGCACCGGCGCGCCAGCATGCGCCATTGCATCGCGGTGAGGTCCTGGGCTTCGTCGACGAGAACGTGGCCGTACGTGCGGAGCTCGGGAGACCCGTCGTCGCCGTTGGTGCCCGGCACCCCCGCGTAGCGCTGGGCGACCTCGGCCCCGGTCGTGTACGCGCCGAGGCCGAGCTCCTCGACGACTCGCGCAGCCGCCGCGAGCTGCTCGGCCTCCTCCGCGGTGCGCCGCCGTCGCCGCCGCGCCCGGGGGCGGGCAGCCTCGACCGGGCCGAGCAGCGCGTCGGCTTCGTCGATCAAGGGCACGTCGGCGGCGGTCCAGGGGACGGCGCGGATGTTCTCCGGCCGAGGGCGGTGGAGACCCTCCTGCTCCGCCCGGCTCAGAGCCCCGTCGACGGCCGAGCGGATGAGGGCGGGGAAGCTGAAGAGGTCGTGGACGAGCTCGGCACCGGTGAGCACCGGCCACATCCGCTCGAGCGCCGCCCGTACCTCCGGGAGAGCGCGGATCCGGGCCGCCAGCTCCGCTTCCCACTCGTCCGGCGCGCGTTCGCCGCGCGCCAGGGCCGACGCCACCGGGAGGTCGACCTCGGCGTCGTCGTCGTCCTCGAGACCGAAGAGCGCGGGAGGCGCGGCGCGCAGGGCCTCGGCCCCCTCCTCGTAGGCGCGGACCAACGACCGGCGGTACTGGTCGCGCAGGTGGTCGATCACGGCACGGGCGACGGAGGGCCGGCGCTCGTTGTGCGTCCCCCGCCGCCGTCGTGCCCGTTCGACGATACGGGAGGCGTCACGGGTCCGCAGGCGAAGCCGGTGCCCGTCGAGCACAACAACCACGTCGCGGGGCACGGCCCGCTCGCGATCGCGGAGCGCCCGGGCGATCACGTCGGCCATGCGAGCGTCGCCCTTCACGGCCGCGACCGCATCGGAGTCGACGGCGCGCACCGTTACCTGGGGCTTGAGCGCGGCCGGGGTGGCGAGCTGGACCTCGTCCTCGCCGAGGGAGGGCAGCACCTGGTCGATGTAGTGGAGGAAGATCGGATTCGGCCCCACGAGCAGCACGCCGCGCGCCGCCAGCCGCCGCCGGTGGGTGTAGAGGAGGTAGGCGGCGCGGTGCAGGGCCACCGCGGTCTTACCGGTGCCGGGGCCGCCGGCGACGATCAGGACTCCGGGCAGGTCGGCGCGGATGGCCTCGTCCTGCTCGGCCTGGATGGTCGCGACGATGTCGCGCATGCGGCCGGTGCGGTCGCGCTCGAGCTCGGCCAGCAGGGCGCCTTCCCCGACGACCGTGTACCCGGCCTCGGCGGTGGCGTCGGCGTCGAGGATCTCGTCGTCGATGCCGACCAGCTCGCGGCCCCGGGTGTGGAAGTGGCGCCGGCGGGCGACCCCCATCGGCTCGACCGGCGTCGCCCGGTAGAAGGGCTCCGCCACTGGGGCGCGCCAGTCGATGACGAGCGGGTTCTGGTCGGCGTCCATGACCGAGATGCGCCCCACGTAGTACGGGCCGTCGTCGTCGTCATCCCCGTCTCGCTCGAGGTCGAGGCGGCCGAACGAGAGCGGGTTGTCGCCGATGTCCAGGGCCGCCAGCCGCCGGCGGGTGAGGGCGGTGGCGGCGTCGCGCTCGAGCCGGGCCTGGTGGGTACCGCCCCGCTGGACCTCGGCGTAGCCCTCGGCGACCCGGAGGGCGGCCTGGCGCATCTCGTCGAGGCGGTCGTAGGCGGCGTCCAGGTAGCGCTGCTCCGCCTCGAGCTCGTCGTGGGGGGCAGCGCCGGGTAGGGCACCCGGGGACTCGTCGGGCACGCGGTCTCCTGTCGAGGGAACCGGTCAGTTTACCGGCTCACCTCAACGAGGCGGCGGGACGGTGACTTCGATGTCGTCGGGATCGATCAGCAGCTGGCGCTCGCCGAGAACCAGCTCGCCGGCGTCGTCGACAACCACCCAGCGGCCCCCGAGGTTCGGGATGGGCGGGGCGGCCTCTCCGCCGAGCCCACGCTCGAGGGTACGGATCACCCCGCCGTGCGTGACCACCAGGATCGTGGTCCCGGGCCCATGCCGGGCGAGGTCGTGTAGCGCGGCCTCCGCCCGCTCCCCGAACTGCGCGTCGGCTTCGAAGCCGGGGGGGCTGCGTCGCTCGGCGAGGTAGCCGGGCCAACCGTCCTCGATCTCGGCGCGCGTCAGCCCGCTCCACTCCCCGACCTCGCGCTCGCGCAGTCGTGCGTCCGGGCGGGGCGGGGGGAGTCCGAGGCCGGCGGCCAGGATCTCGGCGGTGCGGGCGGAGCGGACAAGATCGGAGGTCCACACCGCGTCGGGCTGCTCTATGAACCCGGCGACCGCGGCCTCGGCCTGGCGTGCGCC
>JACDBD010000371.1 GCA_013695115.1 Actinomycetota bacterium
CGGGTCGTAGCCGTCAGCTTTGAAGGCCTGCTGGCCCGCCCCGGTCGTGTCGCGGGCGGCGGCGGCACGGTCGGCCTCTAGACGGGCGTAAGCTGCTCGAAGGTGGAGTCGGAAGGCTCCCCAACCGGTGTCTTGCCACCATTCCGGCTGCCAGCGGTTGTATCCGCCGAGCCAGACGAGGACGTCGGCGAGAGCGGAGCCGAGACGGAAGGGTGCTCGCCGCCGTCCGCGACCTCCGGCTCGGACTGGAGGAGAGGCTGGTCGGGGTCACGGGTCGGGTCGGCGATCGTCTCGGCGACCAGGTCGGCGATAGCGGTCTCGTCTGTCTCACGGTCGCCTTCGGGGCTGCCGCCGGCAATGAACGCGAGCACGGCCTGCAACTGGTTCTCGTCGAGCTCCCCTAGCTCCGGGGCGTCCTGGGTCCGCTCACGGATCAGCACCATGATCTCGGTGCGCACCGCCTCGTAGGTCTTCTCGACCATGTCGGCGTCGTCGGCCGAGTTCGCGTACACCTCGTTCAGCATGTTCTCGAGGCGCAGCAGCCTGACCATCTGCGGGATCGTCAGGCGCGACCGGATCGGGAACCGGTGGCGCTCCCCGTCTATCGTGACGGTTAGGGTGCGGTCGTTACCGGCGATCGCGTCGAGGTCGAGCTCGTCAGCCATGAGCGGCTTAGACGAACGTCTCGATCGCGGCCACGTCGTTCACGAGGACCACGCGGGCGTCGTACCCTGCGGTTTCGGAGTGGGCGGCGAAGAAGTCGAGGGAGTCCATCCCGTACCGACGCTTGTTGCCCATCTCGCCGGGGGCGCCGTCGACGTACTGGCAGGCGGGCAGGTCAACCCAGACCGAGTACGGGTAGCCGGTCACGGCGATCGTTGCGGTCGACCGCCAGTAGGCGAGCGCGGCGAACGTGGCCGCGGAGAGGAGCGCGTCGACGTCGTCGGCGTCGAGGATCCGCTTTGGGATCGACCCGGTCACCTGCACCTGCTCGTCGCCGTGCTCGAGCGCGTCCGGGTACGGGGTCGGGGACGCGACCCCGAGCGAGTTGACCCGCTCGACCGCGTTCGCGATCGTAAGGTTGAAGTCGGCGACCCGGCCGCCGCCTGTCAGCCAGCGGAGGTAGAGCTCGCGGCGCCGGAACGGCGGGATCGACTGCGCCACCATGGCCGGGACGGTGGTGGTGTCGACCGCCTGGCGTTTGAACACGAGGCCCATCAGCTCGGCGGCGACCTCACCGAGCGCGTTCAAGGTCAGCTGCGAGACGGCGTACCCGTTGCCGAGACTGAGTAGCTGCTCGGTCGCGTAGTTGATTCGGATCTGGGCGGTCTTCGCGTCGATCGCGTCGCGCTTGTCGAACACCCACTTCGACGTTCCTGTCGGCGCGACCCCGTTGACGGTCGCGCCCGACGCCATCCCTGGTGTCGACGTGCAGCCGGTGAACGAGGTGGCGGTCTTCCCTGTGTAAGTGAAGGCGGTGCCGCCGGAGACGAGCGAGCCCGTCGAGGGGAACTGGGAGGTGTCGACGACCGGGACGGTGGCCGCCGCGGCGGCGACGATCGCTGTGGTCTGGGTCGCGTTTCCGTCCGGGACTGTGGTGCCGCCGGCGGTGCGCACCCCGGTGAACCCGGAGAGGTGCAGCAGCCACGTGAGGATGCGGGCGTACGCGCGGACGGAGAGAGCGCCGGACGGCTGGTAGGTCTCGATCAGCCGGGCGGGGGCGGAGAGGAGGCCGCGGAGCTCGTCGGAGCGGTCGAGATGCTGGGGGCTGGGCCGGATGACACCGGAGCGGGCCGGGAGGTAAAGCTTGTCGGTCGAGACCCGGTAGGGCGCTGCCGCGGGCGCGCCGTCGTAGACCGGGGACTCCTCGATCGAGAGCTCGATGAAGTCGACGGCCGGCATCAGCT
This sequence comes from Actinomycetota bacterium, assembly GCA_013695115.1. Classification (GTDB taxonomy): domain Bacteria; phylum Actinomycetota; class Acidimicrobiia; order IMCC26256; family JACDBD01; genus JBPCMN01. Next base: position 1,908 of record JACDBD010000371.1, read on the forward strand.
CTCCGTGACCGGCTCAGGCGCGGGCGACCCGTCCGGCGACTCGTACACCGGGCCGGGCTCGTTCGGCTCGTCGAGCGCGACGATCGCGCCGACGACATCTTGTTTTGTCCCGAGCGTCTCTGGTGCCTCGACCCCGGCGGCGCGGGCGCGCTCGTCGAGCTCGTCGCGCTTCAGCCGCGTCAGCGACGCTTCGTCGTCGGGTTCCGTCTCGATCAGGTCCGGCGGCACGGTGGCCTGCACGTGGTTCGCCGGGACCGGGGGCGGCTCTGGCGAGGCGACGTCGACTGCGTCGAGCGGGACGCCACGCTCGGTAGCGAGCTCGAGCAGCTCCTTGTCGGTGAGACCTGCCGCCTGGGCGACAGCGCTGACCGCGACCGGGACACCGGGGATCCAGATGCCGGGGAAGCCGGGAAGGTTGACCGGGTCGGTGCCCGCGACGGCCGTCGACGGCAGCACGAGCGAGGCGACCTTGGCGTCCGGCACCGCCTAGTATCGGCTCGGGCCACGTGGCCGTGGCGCGCCGCTCACATTTCCTGGTCGCGCGCGAACGCCGGCAGATGCCCGGCCGGCGTCGTCTCAAGCTCGACCTCCACCTGGGCTGCCGTCCCGTAGTCGGGCTCGTCACCCCAGAACGTCCCGGCGCTCGTGCCGCCGGTCGCCTCGAGCTCGGCGAGCACCGCGAACCCGCCGGAGTACAGGCCCGCGAACCCCGTCTTCTCGATCCTGTCTGCGCGGGCGATCAGCGCCTTCAGCTCGTCCGGCGAGTCTGGCACCGCGACAAGCGCCCTCGCGAGCGCCGCGTAGGCGGACAGGTCAGTGAACGCGCTGCGACGGTCGGGAGTGAGCGCGGCCGGGTCGTGGCCGCGCGCACGGAGCGCGGCGTCGATCTCGGCGTTCACGTTCACAAGCAGCTGCTCGACGTCCGCGATGTTCGGGTGCTTCCCCTCGACGGTGAAGAGGTTGACCCAGCGTCCGGCGCGGGCCTGCACGTCCCCCCAGCTGGCGTACTCGGTGGCCGCCACGAGCGGCTACCAGGCTACGAGGTCTCGTCGGGCGTTTCGCCGTCGGACGCGTTCGGCTCGACGGTCGCTTCCTTGGCGGCCTTCGAACCGGGCTTCTCTAGCGCCCGCACGGTCTCGCCGTCCTCGTTCTCCCAGGTGACCCGGTCGAACTCGGCCTGCGAAACGTCGATCTCGTCGCCCCGAGAGGCCTCCTGCACGATCCCGTTGTCGTCGACCCAGCGGTACCTGTCGACCCCGATGACGACCGCCTTCATCAGACCCTGACCCCGGTGATCTTTACGATGGCCTTCGGGTCGGTGAGGAAGAACCCGGCCCACCGGCCGCACGCGAGGATCTTGTCCTTCGGCGGCTTGTCGTCGTACACCATCACGTACACCGGGTCGACGGACGGGTCGGCGCTGAAGCTCGACCAGCCCTCCTGCGGGTCGGGCACCTCGTCGACGACGGTGCCGGCGACCGCGGTGTCGATCAGCAACGCCAACGTCTGTGTGATCCGTGGCGTGTAGATGATCTCCTTCAGCCCGAGGAACGGAACCGCCTCGCCGCCGATGACCGTGTTCTGGGATTCGCGCGGGAGCGCGTTGCGGAGCACGGTGTTGTTCAGGAGCGAGTCCCGCATCGACGTGTGCAGCACGAGCGTGGCGCCGGAGAAGCCGTCGTAGCCTTCGTCCTGCGTCTCGATCAGTTCTTCGGCGGCGCCGAGGTCGCTGATGATGTCGGTGCCCGCGGTTGTCCACACGGCGGAGGCGGCCATCGTCTGGATGTCCGCGTCGGTCTCGAGTACCGACATTGCTTTCGTGTCGATGTTCTTCGCGAGCGTGTTCGCGAGCTTGATCTTGCCGCGGGTGAGGACGTCTTCGCGGTTGCG
>JACDBD010000384.1 GCA_013695115.1 Actinomycetota bacterium
CCCCGGCTGAGCCGGGTGCCGGCGGCGACGAGGAGGCGGCGGCGGTCGTCGAGCGTGGCCGCGGCTTCGCGCACCCCCCGCGTTCCCAGCTCCTCCACCCGCACCCGACGACGCTCGAGCGCGGTCAGCTCCCGCACCAGAGCACCGGGCGCACCCCGACGCACCCGGCGGGCGCACTCCCCCATCTCCCGGGCGGCAAGCGCGCAGCGCGCCCGCGCCAATCCGGCGACGCCGCGCGACACCTCGTCGAGGCGGTCGACGAACTCGTACACCTGCTCGATGAGCGTCTGGGCGCAGGCGGTGGGCGTCTTGCAGGCGGTGTGCGCGACCTCGTCGGCGACGCTGCGGTCGACCTCGTGCCCGATGCCCGTGACGACGGGGACGGGCATGGCCGCGATCGCCCGGGCGACGTCTTCGGTGTCGAAGGGGGCGAGGTCGCTGCGGGAACCACCGCCGCGCACGATCACCACCGCGTCGACGGGTTGGTGCGCGAGCTGCCGCAGCGCCCACACGATCCGCTTCTGCGCCCCCGACCCCTGGACCCGCACGTCGGCCAGGCACACCCGGAACGCGAAGCCGCTCTCGCCGAGCTGCTCGACGAAGTCGTGGTAGCCGGCAGTGTCCGCGCTGCTGACGAGCCCGATGCGCAGTGGCACCATCGGCATCGCCAGCGCGCCGTTGGCGCGGAGCAGCCCCTCGCCCGCCAGCGCCTTGAGCAGCCGCTCGCGGTTGGCGGCCATGCCGCCGACGGTGAAGACGGGGTCGATGCCGTTCATCACCAGCTGGAGCTTGCCGCCGCCGGTCCAGAACCCCACCCGGCCCCGGATGCGCACCTCGACGTCGGGCTCCAGCCTGAGGCCGGAATCCTTGAGCGCCCGGTTCACCGACGGACGGTCGTCACGGAACAGCGCGACATCGATGCGGGAGAGCGGCCGTTCGCCCTTGCCTGCCTTCTCGACCAGCTGGAAGTAGGTGTGCCCGAGCCCCGAGCGGTTGAGACCCTGCACCTCGCCCTTCACCCAGACGTCGCGGGGGAACTTGTCGCGCACCGCATCGCGGATCGCGACGTTCAGCTCGGTGACGGTGAAGGTCGGTTCGTCCAAAGTGAAGATCAGACGAAGTGGGCAGCGGCGAAGGCGATGCCCATCCCGGTCAGGAGGGTTCCGATCGTCCCGCGCAGCGTCCTGGTCTCGGCGCGATCGATCGCAGCGCTCAGTCGGTCGCTGAGCCGCTCAACGTCGCTCTTGGTTGCGACCCTGTGGTACTCGAGGTCACTCTTCGTCGCGACGTCAGCCCAGCCGACCGGCGGTAGGTACTGCATCAGCGTGACGGCCTCGTTTTCCCCGAGTGCTCGTATCGCGGCCTCGTGCAGCGCGTGTCGTGCTCGCTCATCGACAGCCATGTTTCCCTCCCGGGACTACAGCATCAACCGAAAGGGGAGCCTTCGACGCCCGGTTCCCGAGGCGCGCTTCGAACACTAGACGAACGTATGTTCCCGGTCAAGCCCGGTTCCGCAGGCGCCAGATCGCGCCCGCAGCCATGAGCGCGAGCGCCGGGCCGGGGACGCCGAGCGCGTCGCCGTTCTTCTTCCCCTTTTTCTTCTTCTTGGCCTTCTCGAACGGGCCCGTCACCACGTACGTGATGCCACCGTCTCCGCCCCGCTGCGAGCTGAGGTAGAGGTGCTTCCCGTTCGGCGCGAATGCCGGCCCGGCCAGCTCGCTGCCGGACTGCCCGGTGAGTCGCAGCAGCGGCGTGACCTGGCCGTCCAGCGTGACCAGCAAGAGCTCCTGCTCTTCGGGCTGGTCCTCGGCCACCAGCAGCTCGCCCGTCGGCGTCATCGTCAGGTTGTCGACGCTGCTGACGGGCGAGCCGTCGTCCGCGGCCGCGTCGTAGAGGGTCTCGAGCGTCTCGGCCCGGGCGTCGTAGGACCAGATCTTCCGGTCGCCCTTGGTCGTGAAGTAGACGACGCCGGCGTGGTACCAGACGCCCTCGCCCCCGTTGAATTCGGTGCTCTCCGGGACCTGCTCTCGGATCGGAACGGCTTCGGCGGCTGGGTCGGGTACGGCCAACCACGTCACGCGTTTGCCGTCGACCGTCGCCACCTCGAGCTCGCCCGCGGCTAGGTCGGGGTACTCGGTCGGCGTGAACCGGTAGAAGCGACCGTTCGGCTGGTCTTCGGTGAGGTAGAGCTGCCGGCGCTTCGGATCGACCGCCACCGCTTCGTGGGAGAACACGCCGAGCGCGGGACGGGCCACGGCCGCCTCGGCGCCGGTCGGATCGCACTCCCACACCTGTCCCGTCGGGTGCTCCTCGCACGACAACCACGTGCCCCACGGCGTCGGCCCGCCGGCGCAGTTGAGCTGGGTGCCGCCGAGGATGCGGTAGGCGTCGAGCAGCTCGCCCTTCCGGTCGAAGGTGCTCGCGCTGGCGCCGGCGTCGGGCCTGCCCGCCTCGCTGTTGGAGACGTAGATCCAGCCCCTCCCCTTCGCCTCGAACGTGGCGCCGCCGTCGGGGAACCGGTGCCACGGGTAGGCGCTGGCACCGACGGGCTCGCCGGCACGGGCGATCTCACGGGCGGTGAACTCCTCGGGCAGCATGAGCCCGTTGGCGTCGGGCGGGAGCAGCGGGCCGTAGTCGCCGCCGTCGCCCGCGGCGAGTGCGGGGAGCGCCGGGGCCAGGGCCGTGGCCGCCCCACCGCCGACTCCGAGCCTGAGAAAGTCTCGCCGGTTCACGGCGGGGACCGTACCCCGCTAGTCCCCGCCGTCCACCTTCACCAGGTGGTCGTGGAAGAAGGCGATGGTGTCGTCCATCACGTCGGCGGAGAACTGACGGGAGTGGCGGCTGCCGGGGAGCACCAGGAGCTCGTTCTCGACCCCGGCCGCGTCGAGCGCGTCCACCAGCGGTTGCACCAGCGTGAGCGGCACGAGCTCGGCGTCGGAGTTCACGAGGAGCATCGGCGGGTCGCTCTCGTCGGCGTGCGTGAACGGCGACGCCTCCTCGGCGCGCTCGGCGGGGCAGTCACCCGGCGTGCAACCGAGGAAGGTCGGGATCGCCCCGTTGCTGGGTGGCGTGCCCGCGTCGACCAGCTCGGCGACCGACGTCAGGTCCATGGGTCCCGACCACGACACCACCGCCGCCACCCGCGGGCCCTTCTCGAGCGAGCCGTCGCCGAGCGTGCCGAGCATCCCGACGAGGTGCCCGCCGGCCGAGCCGCCCAGGGCGCCGATGTGGTCGGGATCGATGCCGTACGCCTCGCGCTGAGGCTTCTTGCGCAGCCACTTCACCGCCGCCTGCACGTCCTCGACCGCGGCGGGGTAGGTGTGCTCCGGCGCCAGCCGGTAGTTCACCGACACGGCCACGAACCCGGCCTCGGCGAGCTGGGTGCCTTCCCGGGCGAAGTTCCCCCGGTCGCCTTTCTGCCAGCCGCCGCCGTGGACGACCAGCACCGCGGGTCGGTCCTCGCCGTCGCCGGCGGGCACGTATACGTCGGCGGTTAGCTGCTCGCCGTCGACGGTGCGGTAGGTGACGTTGGCGTCAACGGCCACCCCGCCGGACTCCTGCGCCGACACGGGCGAGGTCGGGACGAGGAGCCCGACGGCGGTAACGACGCATGCGGTGAGCCGTCGCATCCCCCACATCATCGCCCATTTCGGTCAGCGCTCGATCAGGCGACCGTGAGCACCGGATGAGCCCGCGTGCGAGGCTTCCGTCGTGACCGTCACGCACCCGCCCGTCGACACCGCGCGCCTCGACGCCCTCCTCACC
>JACDBD010000385.1 GCA_013695115.1 Actinomycetota bacterium
GGTGAGGAGGGCGGCGGCAACCTGGCGTCGCGCCGGTTCGGCGTCGCGCGTCGCGCCGAGGACCCGGTCGAGGTGCTCGGGCCGGTCCGCTCGCAGGGCGCCGAGCTCGGTCCAGGCCCGCTCGAGCCGGCGCGGGGCGCGGACGTCACCTTCCTCGGTTCCGACGGTCAGCGTCATCGTCACCGGCGGCTCGCGCTCGGCTTCGGCCTCGGCGTCTTCGCCGGTGAACTCCTCCGCGACGACGCCCAGGATCGGCGCGAGCAGCGTCTCCCACCGGTCCGGACGCGAGATCGTGACCGCCACGAAGTCGGGGCCGAGGAGGACGTTCGTCACCTCCTCGAAGTCGCCGAAGATACGGGCCACCCGGGCATCGGCCGACGCGTCGGCAGCCGACTCGTACGAGCGCCCGGGCCCGGCGTGCAGCGTCGGGGTGGCGAATCGGATCGTGCGGGGGCTGGGGGTCGCCTCGGGCACGACCACGCCTTCGAACGTCTGCGCGAGGTCGTCAGCCACTCTCCACCCGCAACCGGAACCGCCCGTCCGACCAGCCCCACACGAGGGTGAGGCCCGGCTCCAGCTCCTCCCGGCCGCGACCGCTCCCGGGCCCGACCGCGTCGGCCAGGGCCTGGTCGTCGGCGTCGGTCCACGGCTGATCGGAGAAGAAGCGCTTGAGCAGCTGCTTCACCGGCGCGAGCGCTTCCAGGGGCAAGTTGCTCACGACCGGGGCGAGCTGCGCAACCGCGTCGGCAGTCAGGCCACGCTCGACGACGCGGGCCCGGTCGGCTTGCGTCATCCGATCGCCTCGAGATGGCGCGCCTGATCCTGTTCGTCGAGGAACGACGCCCGGAACGAGTTCTTCGCCACCTGCACCATCTGGTCCCGAGTCAGCCCCAGCGCGTCCGCGGTTGCCGTGTAGTTCTCACCGATGTACCCGCCGAAGTAGGCGGGATCATCGGAGTTGATGCTGACGCACAGCCCACGTTCGAGCATCGTACGGAAGTTGTGGGCGCCGAGCTCAGGGAAGACGCGCAGCTTGACGTTGGAGAGCGGGCAGACCGTGAGCGGGATCTGCTCCGCGACCAGCTGCTCCACCAGGCGTTCGTCCTCCATGCAGCGGACGCCGTGATCGATGCGTCGCACTCCGAGCACGTCGAGCGCCTGCCAGATGTACTCGGGTGGGCCTTCCTCTCCGGCATGGGCGACGGCGAGGAAGCCCTCGGCGCGAGCTCGCTCGAAGACTTCCCGGAACCTCTCCGGTGGGTTCCCGACCTCGGAAGAATCCAGACCCACGGCCGTGATCGCCTCGCGATGGGGCAGCGCCAGCTCCAGGGTCGCCATCGCCGCATCCGCGCTCAGGTGACGGAGGAAACACAGGATCAACCGGGTGGTGATCCCGAGCTCCCGTTCGCCATCGACGAGCGCGCGACTGATCCCGTGCACGACCGTGGCGAAGTCGATGCCGCGCTCGGTGTGCGTCTGGGGGTCGAAGAAGATCTCGGCGTGGCGCACTCCGTCGTGCGCGGCCCGCTGCAGGTACGCCGCCGTCAGGTCGGAGAAGTCCTGCTCGGTGACCAGCACTCGGCAGCCGGCGTAGTAGATGTCGAGGAAGGACTGGAGGTCGTCGAAGACGTAGGCCCGGCGGATGGACTCGACGTCCGGGAAGGGCAGCTCGACGTCGTTGCGGCGGGCGAGCTCGAACATCAGCTCGGGCTCGAGCGTGCCCTCGATATGCAGATGCAGCTCGGCCTTCGGCAGCTCGAGGAGGTCGATCGCCATCGCTACGGGACCAGCACCACCCGACCGAAGGCCTGCCGGCTCTCGAGGTAGGCATGCGCACCCGCCGCGTCGGCGAGCGGGAACGTCCGGTCGACGACAACCCGCAGCTCGCCGGCCGCGATTTCCTCGAGGATGCGCCCCACCATCGACTGCACCCGGTCGGTCGTGATCTCGGCGCCGAAGAACACGCCCGTGACCGTCTGGTTGCCCATCATGAGCGCGGCGGCGTCGAACGGCTGCGGATCGCGTCCCGCCTGGCCGACGAGTGTGCAGCGGCCCCGGTACGCCAGCGCCTGCACACTCCCCGTCAGGGTCGAGCCGACCGAGTCGACCACCAGGTCGACGCCCTGGCCTCCGGTGAGCTCGCGGGCGGCGTCGGCGAAGTCGACCTCGCGGTAGTTGATGCCGTGGTCGAGCCCGTAGTCGCGCAGGCGCTCGAGCTTCTCGTCGCTCGACGCGGTCGCGAGCACGGTGGCGCCGGCCCGCTTGGCCATCTGGATGGCGGCGAGCCCCACCCCACCGGCGCCCGCCTGCACGAGCACGCTCTCCCCGGATTGCAGGTGCCCGAACTCGAACAGGCAGTCGTCGGCGGTGCCGAACGCGACCGGGACGCACGCGGCCTCCACGACGTCGAGGCCGTCGGGGACCACCCAGGTGATCAGCGCCGGGACCGCGGCGCGCTCGGCGTGCGAGCCCCACAGCATCGCGCCCACGAC
>JACDBD010000388.1 GCA_013695115.1 Actinomycetota bacterium
ATCGACTTCGGCGTAAACCAATATCTCGTCACGGGCGACGATCCGGTGCTGTTCCACACGGGGATGCGTGGCCTCTTCCCGCTCGTGTCCGACGCCGTCACCCGCGTGATGCCCATTGAGACGGTGCGGTGGATCGGCATCGGCCATATCGAAGCTGACGAGTGCGGCTCGATGAACGACTGGCTCGCGGTCGCGCCCTACGCCTCCGTCGTGCAGGGCAACGTCGGCTGCATAGTGAGCATCACCGACCTCGCCGATCGGCCCCCGCGAGCGATGGCCGACGGGGGCGGATAAGGGGTCCCGCTCATTCTTGGGATCTGGGACAACTGATAGTTAGCGAATCTCTTGACCGGCCATGGCTGAACCCTGCGCTTGCGTTTTCGGCTCGGCCGCGCCGAACGAAGATGAGCGTGTCGGAGGGGGGACTTGAACCCCCACGCCCTTGCGGGCACTAGCCCCTCAAGCTAGCGCGTCTGCCGATTCCGCCACTCCGACGAGGAACGAGATTGTACCGCCGCGCTCGCGCGCCCGAAGAGGAAGCGCGTCAGCTGTTGAGGCGGAGCGCGAGGAGCACGGTCGCGAACGTGAATACGACCGCGGTGATGATCGTGAGGCGATCGAGGTTGCGCTCGACGACGGTCGAGCCGGCCATGGAGCCGCCCATCTGGCCGCCGAACATGTCGGAGAGGCCGCCGCCCCGCCCGGCGTGGAGCAGGATGAACAGGATCAGCAGCGACGACGTCAGGATCTGGAACCCGATGAGGATAACGTTGATCACGGCCCGAGATCCTACCGCTCAGGCCCGGTACTTGATGAGCCGGGAGAAATCGACCGGGTCGAGCGACGCGCCGCCCACGAGGGCGCCGTCGATCTCGGGCATCGCCATCAGGTCGGCGATGTTCCCGGGCTTCACGCTGCCGCCGTACTGGATGCGGATCTCGTCGGCGTCGCCCTTGTAGAGCTCCCGAAGCGTCTGGCGGATCACCGCGATCGTCGCGCTGGCGTCCTCGGGCGTCGCGTTGCGCCCGGTCCCGATGGCCCAGATGGGCTCGTAGGCGACGACGCACCGGAGCGGGTCCTCGCCCCTGACCCCGGCGAAGCCGGCCCGGATCTGGCCGCTCACCTTGGTGTCGGTGCGCCCGGCCTCGCGCTCGTCGAGCGTCTCGCCGACGCAGACGATGGGCGACATGCCGTGCTTGAGCACGGCCTTGAGCTTCAGGCTCACGGTCTCGTCGGTCTCACCGAAGAGCTCGCGCCGCTCCGAGTGCCCCACGATGACGTACGACACGTTGAGCTTGGCCAGCATGACCGGGCTGACCTCGCCGGTGAACGCGCCCTGCTCCTTCCAGTGCACGTCCTGGGCGCCGAGCGCGATGGGGATGCGGTCGGCCTCGAGCACCGTCTGGACCGAGCGCAGCGCGGTGAACGCCGGGCAGACGACGACCTCGCAGCCGTCGTAGTCCTTCTCGTCGAGCTGGTACGAGAGCTTCTGGACGACCTGGATCGCCTCCAGGTGCGTGTGGTGCATCTTCCAGTTCCCCGCCATGATCGGCTGCCGCTCGGGCATCAGCGCTTCCTCCCCTCCCGGAGCGCGGCGAGACCGGGGAGGTCGCCGCGCTCGATGAACTCGAGCGTCGCACCGCCACCGGTGCTCACGTGCCCGATCTGGTCAGCCACTCCCATCTGGCGTACGGCGGCGGCGCTGTCGCCCCCACCGACCACCGTGAAGGCACCCGCATCCGCTACAGCCTCGGCAACCGTATGCGTCCCGGCGGCGAACGGCGCGACCTCGAAGACGCCCATGGGCCCGTTCCACAGCACAGTGGCGGCCGCGCCGATCTCGTCGGCGAAGATCGCCGCGGTCTCGGGCCCGATGTCGAGGCCCTTCCACCCGGCGGGGATCGCGCCGGCGGACACGATGCGGGTCTCGGCGTCGTCGGTCACGTCCTGGGCGATGACGACGTCGACGGGGATGCGGACCCGATCGGTCTCGAGGAGCCGTTTGCACTCCCCCACCATGTCCGGCTCGACGAGCGAGTCGCCGACGTCACCGCCCCGGGCGACGAGGAACGTGAACGCCATCGCGCCCCCCACAAGGATGGTGTCGCACCAGTCGAGCAGGGCGTCGATCACCCCGAGCTTGTCGCTGACCTTCGCTCCGCCCAGCACCGCCACGAACGGGTGGGCGGGCTCGGCGAGCAACTGTGACAGGACCTCGACCTCGCGGAAGAGCAGGCGCCCGCCGGCGCTCGGCAGCACCCGGGGCGGGCCGACGATCGACGCGTGGGCTCGGTGCGACGCGCCGAACGCCTCGTTCACGTACACGTCGCCGAGCTCCGACAGGTTCACCGCGAACGCGGGGTCGTTGTCGGTCTCGCCCGGGTGGAACCGCAGGTTCTCGAGCATGAGCACTTCGCCAGGCGCCAGGGTCGCGGCCAGCGGATGCACCTTCGGCCCGACGATCGTCGCCGGCGCGAGCGGGACCTGCGTGCCGAGCAGCTCGCCGAGCCGTTCCGCTACCGGCGCCATCGAGAACTGCGGATCGGGCTTCCCCTTCGGCCGGCCGAGGTGGCCGCAGGCCACCACCGCGGCGTGGTGCTCTCGCAGCCACCGCACGGTGTCCAGCACCGTCGCGATGCGGAGATCGTCCTCGACCGTGCCGTCCCGCAGGGGCACGTTGAAGTCCGCCCGCATCAGCACTCGTGTCCCGCGCGCGAGGGGAAGGTCCTCCAGACGCGGCAGCGGCTGCGTCACCCGGTTACTTCGTACCGACGAACTCGACCAGGTCGATGAGCCGGTTCGAGTAGCCCCACTCGTTATCGTACCAGCCCAACACCTTGACCGTGTCGCCGTTGGCCATGGTGTCGATCGCGGAGAAGACGCACGACGCCGGGTTGCCGATGATGTCGGCTGATACCAGCGGCTCCTCGGTGTACTCGAGGACACCCCGGTAGCCGGCGTCGTTGGCGGCCTCGGCGAACGCGGCGTTCACCTCATCGACCGAGGTGTCCTTCGACAGGTTCGCGACGAAGTCGGTGATCGAGCCGGTCGGCGTGGGCACACGCAGCGCCATGCCGTCGAGGCGGCCCTTGAGTTGCGGCAGCACGAGCCCGATCGCCCGGGCCGCGCCGGTGGTGTTGGGCACGATCGAGAGGGCAGCGGCACGCATCCGCCGCAGGTCGGGCTTCCCCGATCGCGACGGGGTGGCGAGGTCCTGGAGCTGCTGGTCGCTGGTGTACGCGTGCACCGTCGTGATGAGCCCGTGGTCGATTCCGAACCGGTCGTCGAGCACCTTGGCTAGGGGCGCCAGGCAGTTGGTCGTGCACGACGCGTTCGACAGGACCGTGTGCGCGGCCGGGTCGTACACGCTGTCGTTGACGCCCATGCAGATGGTGGCGTCGGCATCGCCGCTGGGGGCGGAGATGATCACTCGCTTGGCGCCGCCCTCGAGGTGGGCGGCCGCCTTCTCGCGAGCGGTGAACAGACCGGTGGACTCGATCACGACCTCCACTCCGTGGTCCTCCCACGGGATCTCGGCCGGCTCCTTCACGTCGAGCTTCTTCACCTCGTGACCGTCTACGGAGAAGCCGTCGTCGGTCGCCTTGACCTCGTTGCGGAGGGTGCCGCCCACGGAGTCGTGCTTGAGCAGGAAGGCCATGGTGGCGCTGTCCCCGAAGGGGTCGTTGACCGCGACGAGCTCGACGCCGGCGCCGGCCCCCCGGTCGAGCTGGGCCCGGTAGAAGGACCGGCCGATCCGCCCGAACCCGTTGATCCCGACTCGTACGGTCATCTGGTTGCCTCCTCGTCGCACGACATCGGACTACAGCAGAGCCCGCAGGGCCGTCGCCAATCTCGATGGGTCGTGCACCCGGCCGTCGGCCCGAGCGACGTCGGCCGCGACCGGCTCGATCCCCCACTCGCGGATGGCGTTGTCGTCGGCCGCGAGTGCACCATCCACCTGGTAGAGGAACGTGTCGACGCGGCCGCCGTGCTCGCGCACGGCCCGCAGGTGGTCGGTGGCGTCGAGCCCGTCGGTTTCGGGCGGCTGCGGGCGCAGGTTCGAGACCTGGACGACGCTCCCCGTCGCCGCCGCCACCGCGTCGCACAGCTGGTGGACGCACAAAACCGGCAACAGGCTCGTGTACAGCGAGCCGGGGGCGAGGACGACCTGGTCGGCGGCCGCGATCGCCGCGACCGCGGCGGGGCTGGCGTC
>JACDBD010000389.1 GCA_013695115.1 Actinomycetota bacterium
AGGAGAAGTTCCCCAAGGGCTGGAAGACGCTGAAGCCCTACCTTCGGGTCACCCCTCAGCCGAACAAGTAGCGCCAGGCGCCCAGAGCGGGGAAGCCAGAGGCGAGGATCAGCGGCGCAGGTATCCTGCGCCGCCCGAGCCGGGGCCCGAGCGGCCCGGCGCCGAAGGCGCCGAGAGCGGGAAGCATGACTGGTCCGAGCGTGCGCGTGGGCGTGATCGGCACGGGTTTCGGCGCCCGCGTGGTGGCGCCGGCGTTCGCCGCCACCGAGGGTTGCGAGGTCGTGGACGTGGTGACCTCGCGCGACGACGCCGCCGTACGGACGGTCTGCCATCGGACCGATGTCGACCTGATCTCGGTGCACTCGCCCCCGTTCCTGCACGCCACCCACGTTCGCGAGGCGATGGCCGCCGGCCACGCGGTTCTGTGCGACAAACCGTTCGGGCTCGACGCGTCCGAGTCGGCCGCTGTGCTCGCCGAAGCCGACGCCGCCGGGATCGTCCACCTGTTGAACTTCGAGTTCCGGCACGATCCGGTACGAGCGCGGCTGCACGAGCTCGTCACCGGCGGCGCGATCGGTGCCATCGAGCACGTGCAATGGACTCACGTCACCTCCGGGTCCCGCGTGCCGCTACGACCGTACGGGTGGCTGTTCGACCAGGCGCTCGGCGGCGGCTGGATCGGCGCGTGGGGATCACACGCCGTCGACGCCCTCCGGTGGATGCTCGGGGAGGTCGTCGCGGCGCGGGGCGAGCGTCGGGTAACCGTGACCGAGCGACCCGATGCGCAGGGTCGCGCCCACGCCGTCGACGCCGAGGACGGCTTCACCGCCCGGCTCGAGCTCGAGTCGGGCGCGACTGCCGTGCTCGACAGCACGTTCGCGGCGACCGCCTCGCTTGCGCCTCGACTCGTCGTCACCGGCTCTGATGGCGTGGTCGAGTGCGTCGCCGACGCCCGCCTCACGGTCCGGCGGACCGACGGCACCCGGGAGACGTTCGCCCGGCCCGACACCGACGGGGACCCGCACCTCGTGCCGATGCGCCGCTGGGCCGAGGTCGTCCGCGACGCGGTGCGCGCCGGGACACCAGTGGCTCCGACGTTCGCCGACGGTTGGGCCTGCGACGTCGTGCTCGACGCCCTCAGGTCGGGGCCGCGCCGCCCGTCGCCGCCAGCCTGAAGGCGGTGTCCCACCCGGTGGCTTCGAATCCGAGGCTCTCGAGCCGGGCGGCCGCCTCGCGGGCGGCCTCGTCGGCATCGGCGCGCCCCATTTCCTCCCACGCGCGCGCCCGGGCGAGCCGAGCGATCGCCTGGTCGAGGCGCGAGTCCGTCCGGTCGGCGATCTCCAGTGCCCGCCAGAACGACTGCTCGGCTCCGGGGAGGTCGCCCAGCTGGACGAGCGCGAACGCCCGTCCCAACGCGACCTGGAGGTGGTCGAGGTAGGTGACGGCGCCGTCGGCGAGCCCGTCGCACAGTCGCAGCGCTTCCTCCGCTCGCCCGCAGGCGTCGTAGGCCAGGGCGAGGGCGGCGCCGGCTGCCGCCCCCGGGCCCTCCTCCGTGGTGGTCGCGTGCACGGCCTCGAGGGCCGCCACCGCCTCCTCGGCGTTGCCGGTTTGGAGCACGGCCAGGGCGCGCAGCGTGGCGTGCTCGGCGAGGATGCCGGCACCGTGATCGACGGCCGCGGTCACCTCGTCGGCCGTCGACGGCGCGTCGGGCGCGCCCTTGTGGACGGCGATGTGGAGGCGCACCATGACCGGGAACAGCCCGACGGCGCTGTCGGGCACGCGGGTGCCGGCGCTGGTCATCGCGTCGACGGTCTCGTCCGCCTCCCGGCTGCGGCCGAGGCAGGCGAGGGCACGGGCCAACGGCGCGAGCGACTGCGTCTCGCCCCATGCGTCGTCGAGGTCGCGGAACACGGTCAGCGCGCCCTCGGCCCGCTCGACCGCGACGGTGCTCCGGCCCCGCCAGAGGGCGATGTTGGCCAGCAGCACCTGCATGATCCCCGAGGCCCACCGGTTGCTGACGTCGCGCGACTCCTCGAGCACGTCACTGGCGAGGCGCTCGGCCTCGTCGAGGTTGCCCTGGTTGAAGCGGACCCACGCCAGGAGACCGAGCGCCCATCCGAGCCCGCCCCAGTCGCCGACCTCGGCGAACGCGGTGGCGGATTCGTGCAGCCGCGCCTCGGACTCGTCCAGGTCGCCCCGGTAGAACGCGATCCAGGCCAGGTTCTGGAGGGCGGCCGCCTCTCCCCGTCGGTCTTCGACCGAGCGGAAGCAGTCGAGCGCTTCGCCGATTGTCTTCGCGGCCGCGTCCAGCTCGCCGCGGAACAGGTCCGTCATTCCCTGGGTGCGCAGCGCGTCGCCCAGCCCGGCGGGGTCGTCGAGTTCCCGCCAGCGGTCCACCGCCTGCGCGAGCGTGGCGACGGATCCGGCGACGTCGTTCTCCTTGAGCTCGATGTCGCCCCGGATGATCAGCGCCCGCGCCAGCGCGTGGGCGTTGCCGGCGGGTTCGGCCAGCTCGACCGCGGCTTCGATGTCGGCGCGAGCGGAGAACAGCTCACGCAGCTCGGTGCGGGCCCGGGCCCGGTAGAGGAGCAGGAGGAGGCGCCGGTCGGGCTCGGTGTCGCCGAGCGTCTCGATCGCCATACTCAGCAGCCGCTTCGCCACCGGCCACGTCTCCTGCTGGGCCGACCGCTCGGCCGCCTGTTCGAGGAAGCTGACCGCCTTCTCGCCGAGGTCCTCGGGGACGCCTTCGACCGTACCCAGCTCGCCGATGAGCTCGACTGCGGCGCCGTAGTGGTACGCGAGCTGGTCGAGCACCTCCTCGATCCGACCGGTCTTGGTCGCCCGGGCGGCGAGGTGGTGACTCAGCGTGGCGTGACGACGCGCCCGTTCCGCCTTGGTGAGCGTGCTGTACGCGACCTCGCGGATCAGGTCGGTCTTGAACACGTACTCGTTGCGCTCGACCTCGAGCAGGTCCTTGTTGGCGAGCCGGGTCAGCTGGGGCTCTCCGTCCTGCCGGGTGTTGGCGAGCGCAGTCACCAGCTCCACCGGTCCGGTCGCCCCGATGACGGCGCAGTCCTCGAGGGTCGAGCGCTCGGCGGGCTCGAGCGCGTCGATGCGTGCCGCGATCAGCCCCCGCAGCGTGCCCGGCAGGTGCCCGTTCCCGCTGCCGCCCGGCTCCTCCTCCGACTCGGCGACCACCGCGACCAGCTCCTCGATGAAGAACGGGTTGCCGCCGCTGCGTTCGACGACCATCGCCACGAGCTCTTCGTCGGCCTCGGGGCCGAGGAGGGTGCGGGCGAGGTCGGCACCGGTGTCGGCGTCGAGCGGATCGAGGTTCACGAACACCGCGTTGTGGCGGCCCGGCTTGGGCATCCATCGGTCCTCGAGCTCGGGCCGGGTCGTGGCCGCGAGCACGAACGGCAGGGTCCGGAACCGGACCATGAGCCGATCGACGAGCTCGAGCACGAGGTCGTCGGCCCAGTGCAGGTCGGCCAGCGCCAGCACCAGCGGCCGACCGGCGGCGAGGCTCTCGAGGAACGCCTGCACCGCGCGGAGCGCTTCGTCGCGGGCGCGGGCCGGGTCCACGCCGGTGCCGGGCCGGCTCTGGCCCATCACGTAGAGCAGGCCCTCGATGATGCGCGTGGCCTCCGGGCTGTCGTCGTCGAGACCGGTGGCCGCGACCGCGGCGGTGCGGCATTTCGCTCGCACGGTCTCGGCGGAGTCGGCGTCCTCGATGTCGCACGCCTTGCGCAGCGCCTCGGCGATCGGGAACCAGATGTTCGCCTCGCCGTAGGGGGCGCAGTGGCCGAGGAGAACGATCGCCGAATGCTCCTCCCGGGCGATGATGCCGAGCTCGCGGGCGAGGCGCGTCTTGCCCACGCCGGCCTCGCCGGCGAGGAGCACCAGATGCGCCCGGCGGCGCTCGATGGTCGTGCGCAACACCGTGCGCAGCACGTCCACCTCGGCATCGCGCCCGACCAGCGGCGTGCGGGCCCGGGTGGGTCGTTGGCCCGGCGGCGCCACCGGCTCGACCGCGACCCAGGCCTGGACCGGCTCCTCGCGGCCGCGGACGACGAGCGCGCCGATGGGCTCGTAGCGGACGTGGGTGCGAGTGGCCTCGTGGGTGGCCGACCCGACGAGCACCTGACCGGGCTCGGCCAAGGTCTGTAGGCGGCTGGCGGTGTTCACCGCGTCGCCCATCGCGGTGTAGTCGCCCCCGGCGCGGAGCGCGCCGACGAGCACCTCGCCGGTATTCACGCCCACCCGCATCTCGGCGCCGATCTGGTGCAGGTCGCGCAGCTCGGCCAGCGTCCGCTGCATCTGAAGGCCGGCTCGCACGGCCCGCTCGGCGTCGTCCTCGTGCGCGACCGGTGCGCCGAAACAGGCCACGATCGCGTCGCCCACGATCTTGTCGACCTGGCCGCCGTAGGCGGTCACGTCGGCGGCGAGCCGGTCGAAGCAGCGGTCGACCAGATTCTTGACGTGCTCGGGGTCGGCCGTCTCCGAGAAGGTGGTGAACCCGACGAGGTCGGCGAAGAGCATCGTGGCCACCCGGCGCTCGTCCGGGCGGCTGACGAGGGTGTGACCACACGACGGGCAGAACCGAGCACCCTCCGGTACCGCGTTCCCGCAGGATGGGCAGGTCACGAGCACAGGATAGAGGGGGTCCGGTGCGCGCCCCGAAGCGTCAGCCGTCCTCGGCGTCGGGCGCGCGCCAGTGGCGGAGGAGGTCCCACGAGAAGATGCCGGTGCTGTGTCCGTCGTTCCAGCGGAGTGTGATGCCCCAGGCACCGATGAGCTCGGCGTCCTCGATGCG
>JACDBD010000394.1 GCA_013695115.1 Actinomycetota bacterium
TACGCCACCGGGGCAGCCCACATGGCGCTCGGCTGGGTCCTGTCGGAGGGCATCGCCGTCGATCCCGAGACCGGCGAGGTCCACGACCTCACCATCCGGTCGTTCGGCATCATCCGGGCCAAGGACACGCCCCCGATCGACGTCGAGGTCGTGGACGATCCCGGTCCGCCGCTCGAGCGGGCGTCGGACGCGGTGTTCGCCGCGGTCGCGGCCGCTACTTGGAACGCGCTCACCGACGCGGAGGGCACGCGGCCCGAGTGGTTCCCGGCGAGGGAGACCCGAGCCGCGCGCCGACTCCGCCGCTAGGCAGCTACTTCGCTGCGGCCGTTCGGTTCCCGCCGAGCTCGATCACCATGTAGATGCTCACGATGAGGATGAACAGCATCGTGGTCACGTAGCCGCCGAAGCTGAACAGGCCCAGGGGACTGTCGTAGTCGTCCGCCACCATGCCGAACACGCCGACCAGCTGCACGACCCCCGAGAGCAGGCCGAACCATCCGACCCAAGCCGGGAACAGCCGGGTCCGGAAGATCAGGACGGTGACCGCGAGGATGAAAGCCGCGCCGGTTGCGCCCAGCGGCGTGAACGCGAGGAAATTGAGGTTCCACGCCACCCGCAGGAGACCGTCCTCGGCCACGGCCGCGGTGTCCTCCCACGCGAACGCGGTGATCGGGACGCTCGCTCCCACCGCCAGGGCGATGGTGACGAGGCCGGCTCCGAACGCCGTCGCGCTCAAGCGCCCTGCCCCCCCCTCGGCGACTCGGAGCACCGACCGCAGGCTTCCGAGGAACCAGATGAAGAAGAACGCCGAGAGGGCGTTGAGTGTCGTGGCCAGGAGGATGGTCCCGCCGTCGTCGACGAGGTACTCCCGGATCTCACCGGCGCCCGCGTCGAAGTCGGGCGAGTCGCCCATCAACGGACCCGTCGCCGCCTGCAGGATCACGAACACGATGCCCGTGGCCGCGGCCAGCCGTTCCCACTGTCTGGTGTCCATCTCCGCCTCCCAACGCGCCCCAGTGGCGCACGATTGATCGTGAGGGGCGGCGCGCCCGGAATCAAGCACCCCCGGGCCGGTTTCGGTAACTTCTGGCGGTGCGACGGGCACACGCAGCTGACGCGCGAACGACGAGGCGATAGAGATGGCCGGCGCCGTCATCATCGTGATCGTGATGGTCCTCGTGCTTCCGGTGGCGATCATGTTCGCCGGCGCGGTCTGGAGCGCGATCTTCGGGTGGGCGAACGGGACGGGCGACGACGCCCCCGCCGAAGGCGAAGCCGCCTCGAAGTGACCACGACCGAGACCCGGCGGGTCGCGACATCGGCCGGCGACTACTTCGACGCCCACGTCGCCCTGCCCGAGAGCCGCAAGGGTCCGGGCATCCTCCTCTTCCACGAGGCGCTCGGCAGCACCGACTACCTCCGTAGCGTCGCCGAGCGGCTCGCCGGCCTCGGCTACGTCGTGGTCGCCCCCGACGTCTTCTGGCGCATCGAGCGCAACGTGGAGCTCGCCCACGACGAGGCGGGCATGATGCGGGCGGGCGAGCTGCTGGGGAGCTTCGACCCGGAGGGCACGACCCTGGACATGTCCGGCGCCCTTCGGTTCCTCCGGGACCAGCCCGAGGTGAGCGGCTCGGTGGGCATTGTCGGGCACTGCTTCGGGGGGCTGATGACCTATCTCGTCGCTTGTGCCGCCGACCCCGACTGCGCGGTCTCGTACTACGGCGTCGGGATCGACCAGGGCCTCGACCGGGCGCCGCAGCTCGCGTGCCCGACGCTGTTCCACTTCGGGACCGACGACGCCTTCGTCCCGCTCGACACGGTCACCAAGCTGCGCGACGCGCTCGGCGCCAAACCCAACGTCGAGTTCGAGACCTACGACGGTGCCGGCCATGCCTTCGACAACCCCCACGCGCCCTGGCACGACCCCGATGCCGCCGGCCGGGCGTGGGACCGCACGACGAGCTTCCTAGCCGAGCACCTGCAGGGTTAGCTGCTAGCGGGTCAGGCCGAAGCGGTAGCCGACCGAGCGCACCGTCTGGATCAGGGGCGCGTGTTCCTCGCCGAGCTTGGCCCGCAGCCGCCGTACGTGGACGTCGACCGTGCGGGCGCCGCCGTAGTACTCGTAGCCCCACACCCGCGACAGCAGCTGCTCGCGCGTGAACACCTTGCCCGGGTGCGTGGTCAGGAACTTGAGCAGCTCGTACTCCATGTACGTCAGGTCGAGCGGACGCTGGCCGATCGCAGCCTGGTAGGTCTCGACGTTGAGCGCGAGCTCGCCGTACTCGACGACCGAGGCCGAGGTCGACCGACCGGCGCGCCAGTGGAGATGCCGCAGCCGTGCCTCGAGCTCCCGGGGGTGGAAGGGCGACAGGCAGAAGTCGTCGAAGAGGTCCTCGCGCAGTTCGAGGTCGCCCAGCTGCGCGCCCGACACCAGCAGCAGGATCGGCTCGAGCGGCGCGTCGCGCTTGCGCAACGACCGGCAGATGCCGAACGCGCCCTCGGGGTCGTCGTCGCCGCACACGACCGCCCCGCCCCAGCCGCCGGACGGCTCGTCCTGGGTCGCCACCGACGCGTTCGCCACCGCCTTCCACCGGTACCCGGCGAGGTCGAGGGTCTGGGCCAGCAGCGGCGGCGGCGGGTCCGGGTACACGAGGATCGGTTCGGTCACGTCGTCCCCGCCCCCTGTCATCAGAGGCTCCCGAGGTACCGGTCGAGCTCCCACGGCGTCACCTGGGCCTTGTACTCGACCCACTCCCGGCGCTTGTTGCGGATGAAGTGCTCGAAGACGTGCTCGCCCAGCGCCTCCGCCACCAGCTCGGAGCGCTCCAGCCGGTCGACCGCGTCGGCCAGCGAGCTCGGCAGCGCACCGATGCCCTCGGCGGCGCGCTCCTCGGGTGTCATCTCGAAGATGTTGTTGGTCGCCTCGGGCGGGAGCTCGTAGCCCTCCTCGACTCCCTTGAGCCCGGCCGCCAGCATCACGCTGAACGCCAGGTAGGGGTTGCAGGCGGGGTCGGGGGAGCGGAACTCGATGCGGGTCGACGACTCCTTGCCCTTCTTGGCGATCGGCACCCGCACCAGCGCGCTCCGGTTGTTGCGGGCCCAGCACACGTACACCGGCGCCTCGTACCCGACGATCGGCGCGGGCCCGCCAGGTACCTGCGCCATCCCCAGCCGCTTGTACGAGTTGACCCACTGGTTGGTGACCGCGGTGATCTCGGACGCGTGCCGCAGCAGCCCGGCGATGAAGCACTTGCCCACCTTCGAGAGCCCGTGCTCGTCACCGGGGTCGTGGAAGGCGTTGACGTCGCCCTCGAACAGCGACAGGTGGGTGTGCATCCCGGATCCGAACGCGTCGGGGATCGGCTTGGGCATGAACGTGGCGTACACGCCGAGGTCCTGGGCGACCTCCTTGACCACCAGCCGGAAGGTCATGACGTTGTCGGCCATAGTGAGCGCGTCGGTGTAGCGCAGGTCGATCTCGTGCTGGCTGGGGCCGAGCTCGTGGAAGCTGTACTCGACCGGGATGCCCATGGCCTCGAGGGTGATGATGGTCTGCTTGCGCAGCTCGCTCACCATGTCGAGCTGGGTCAGGTCGAAGTAACTCGCCCGGTCGAGCGGCACCGGGTTCTCGGCAGACTCGAAGTAGTAGAACTCCATCTCCGGTCCGGCGTAGAACGTGAACCCCTTCTCGCGGGCGCGCTCGAGGTTGCGTTTCAGCACGAAGCGGGGGTCACCGTCGAACGGCTCGCCGTCGAGGTGCTGGATGTCGCAGAAGATGCGCGCCGCCGGCGCATCGTCGCCGCGCCACGGGACGATCTCGAATGTGTTGGGGTCGGGAAGGGCGAGCATGTCCGACTCCTGGACCCGCGTGTACCCCTCGATCGCGGAGCCGTCGAAGGTCATGCCCTCCTCGAGCGCCACCTCGAGCTCGGCCGGGGTGATCGCGAAGCTCTTCAGCGAGCCGACGACGTCGGTGAACCACAGGCGCACGAAGCGCACGCCCCGCTCCTCGACCGTCCGCAGCACATAGTCGAGCTGCCGTTCCATCCGTCCAGTCTGACAGGCGACCGGCCCAGTTCGGCCGGTCGAGGCGGGCGTGTAACAGAGCGTTCACGCTCGGGCAATAACCGTGAAATCCCGGGCTGAGAGCGTGCGTGCGGCATCCAAACGAGGGGGCCTAGGCTCCCGCCGTTCTCGGCGGACAGGTCAATGGTCTGGGAGGTAAGGACGTGGAGGAGCGCACACCCGGCGATGTGCTGAAGCTGGCGAAGGACGCGGGCGCGGAGGTCGTCGACCTCCGGTTCTGTGACCTGCCCGGTCTGATGCAGCACTTCTCGATGCCGATCCACGAGCTGACCGAGGAGGGTTTCGAGGACGGCTACGGCTTCGACGGCTCGTCCATCCGGGGCTTCCAGGAGATCCAGGAGTCCGACATGCTCCTGATCCCCGACCCCAACACCGCGGTCATGGACCCGTTCCGTCAGCACGCGACGGTCAACGTGAACTGCTTCGTGCAGGACCCGGTGACGGGCGAGTCCTACACCCGCGACCCGCGCTACATCGCCAAGAAGGCCGAGGACTACGTCAAGGGCACCGGCATTGCCGACACCATCTACTTCGGGCCCGAAGCCGAGTTCTACATCTTCGACTCCGTCCGCTTCGACCAGAACCAGTACTCGGCGTACCACTTCATCGATTCGGTCGAGGGCGTGTGGAACTCGGGCGCCGAGTACGAGCCCGACGGCGAGCTCAACAAGGGCTACAAGCCGCGGTACAAGGAGGGGTACTTCCGCGTCCCGCCGATGGACCATTTCCAGGACCTGCGCTCGGAGATGATCCTCGAGCTCGAGCGCCTCGGTGTGGAGGTCGAGGTGCAGCACCACGAGGTCGGCACCGCCGGCCAGGCCGAGATCGACATGCGCTTCGACACGCTGCTGACGATGGCCGACAAGCTCATGCTCTACAAGTACGTCATCAAGAACGTGGCCCGGCGCGCCGGCTACACGGTGACGTTCATGCCCAAGCCGATCTTCGAGGACAACGGATCGGGCATGCACTGCCACCAGTCACTGTGGAAGGGCGGCGAGCCACTGTTCTTCGACGAGAAGGGCTACGGCGGCCTCTCCGACATGGCCCGCTGGTACATCGGCGGGCTGCTCAAGCACGCGCCCTCGATCCTGGC
>JACDBD010000430.1 GCA_013695115.1 Actinomycetota bacterium
GCCACGGCGTCGGCGGCGTCACCGTCGAGGTCGACGACGGCGACGCGTGCGCCTTCGGAGGCCATGCGCCGACAGGTCGCGCGTCCGATGCCCGAGCCTCCGCCGGTCACCACCGCCCGTTGACCGTCGAGGAGCCCCACGCGCCGCATCGTACGGCGTCGGTTCCTCGGGAGCTGCCCCAGCCGCGTGCGGGCGGTCGACCATGATGGGCGCCCATGTGGAAGGCGACGATCCGGGGCATCTTCGCCCGGCGGGTGCGGCTCGCGCTCACCGCGTTGGCCGTGATGTTGGGGGTCGCCTTCATCAGCGGCACGTACGTGCTCACCGACACGCTGCGCGGCTCCTTCGGCGTCGTGTTCGACGAGACGCTCGCCGGCGTCGACCTCGTCGTGCGGGCGCAGTCAGCCGATTCCGACTTCGCCTCGTTCGGCGGAGGCTTCCTCGGGACGACGCAACGCAGCCGGGTGCCCGACACCGTGATCGAGGACGTCCGGAGCGTGGACGGAGTCGATGCCGGCGCCGGTCTGGTCTTCGGGTACGCGCAGTTCGTCCGGCGGGGAGAAGGGAGCAAGGCGATCCAGAACGGGATCCTGCCCACGCTGGGGCTGTCGTGGATGTCGTTGGACGGCGGGGGGCCGTTGCAGCTAGTCGACGACGGTGCGAGCCGTCCTCCGGGCGCGGAGGGAGAGGTGGTCATGGACGCGGGGACGGCCCGCGAGCACGGCTTCGAGGTGGGCGACCGGGTAAGGGTGCTGCTTCAGGGACCGGCGGAGGACTTCGAGATCGTCGGTCTGTTCTGCTTCGGCGACACCTGCGAGCTCGGCGGGCTGACGTTCGCCGCGTTCGACCTGGCGACGGCGCAGCGGGTGTTCGCGTCCCCCGGCTCGGTGAACGCGGTCAACGTCGTCGCCGAGGCCGGGGTCAGCGACGACGAGCTGCGGGCCGAGCTCGAGTCCGACCTGGGCCCGGGGTACGACATCGCGTCGGCGGAGGAGGTGGCGGAGGAGAGCGGCGCCACCGTGCAGCGGTTCGTGGGGCTGTTCAACTATGCGTTGCTCGGCTTCGCTGCGGTCGGGCTGGTCGTCGGGGCGTTCATCATCATCAACACGTTCACGATCCTGGTCGCGCAACGAACCCGTGAGCTCGGGCTCCTGCGGGCGATGGGGGCGAGCGGCAGCCAGGTACTGGCCTCGGTCGTGGCCGAGGCGGCGCTCGTGGGCGTGCTGGCGTCGGCGGCCGGCCTCGTCGCCGGGCTGGCGATCGCGGGGGCGCTGCTCGATGTGGTCGAGCGGTTCGGGTTCGATGTCCCTGAGACCGGGACCGTCCTCCTCGGTCGGACGATCGTGGCCGCGATCGCGGTCGGCCTGTTCGTCACCGTCGGCTCCGCAATCTTTCCGGCGCTGCGGGCGGCCCGCACGCCCCCGATGGCGGCCATCCACGATGTCACCCGCACGACCGCGATCCCGTTGCGGCGTCGGGCGCTCGCCGGTGGGCTCATCATGTTCACCGCGCTGGCCACGCTCGGGTACGGGGTCGTCACCGATCCTCCCCGCGTGCTGGAGCACATGCTGTTGGTCGGGGTCGGTGCCCTGGGCGTCTTCCTGGGGACGGTGATCCTCATGGCCACGTTCGCGGCGCCGTTCGCGCGCTTCATCGGCTGGCCGCTCGCGCGTGGCCTCGGTGCGCCCGGTGTCCTCGCCCGCCGCAACGCCATGCGTAACCCCCGCCGCACCGCCGCGACCGCGGCGGCGCTGGTGGTCGGGCTCAGCCTGGTGTGCCTGGTCGCGATCTTCTCGTCCTCCACGAAGGCATCGCTGCGCGACGCCATCGACGGGGGCGTACGCGCCGACTTCGTCCTGAGTGCCGAGCAGCTGGTCCCGTTCTCACCCGACGTGGCCGAGGGGTTGCGCGACCTGCCGGCGGTCGACGCGGTGAGCGGCATCCGGCTGCAACAGATTCAGGTCGACGGCGTGACCGAGTTCGTCGTCGGGGCGGACGCCGACGCGCTGGGCGACGTCGTCGACCTCGACCTCGTCACCGGGAGCATCGACGCACTCGCCCAGGGGCGGATCCTCTTGCACGAAAGCGAGGCCGAGGACTACGGGGTGGCGGTGGGTGACTCCATCACGGTGGTCTTCCCCCAACTCGCCGCGACCCTGCAGGTCGGAGGGGTCTATCGGCAGCAGAACTTCATCGGCGGCTTTCCCGTCCCCACCTTCCTCCTCGACCGCCAGACGTTCGAGACCAGCTTCGGAGGCCCGCAGCAGGACTCGCTGGTATTCGTCAAGGCGGACGAGGGGCGCACCGGGTCGGCCCGCGAGCAGATCGAGGCGGCTCTCGGTGAGGCTTTTCCCAACATCAACGTGCAGACCCGGGCCGCGTTCGCAGCCCAGCAGGAGGACGCGGTCGACCGCTTCGTGGCCGTCCTGGTCGCGCTCCTGCTGCTCTCGGAGCTGATCGCGGTGCTCGGCATCATCAACACGCTGTTCCTCTCGGTGTACGAGCGGACCCGTGAGCTCGGTCTCTTGCGGGTGGTCGGCATGTCACGGGGCCAGGTGCGCGGGATGATCCGAGGGGAAGCCGTGATCATCGCGGTCATCGGGGGTGTCCTCGGCGTGGTCGTGGGCGTCTTCTGGGGCTGGGCGTTCACCGCCGCGCTCGAGCGCCAGGGCATCACCGAGTTCGCGGTGCCGGGCGTGCAGGTCGCGCTGTTCCTCGCGCTCTCGGTCGTCGCCGGTTTCGTCGCCGCGCTCCTCCCGGCGTGGCGCGCCGGTCGCCTCGACGTGCTCGAGGCCATCGCAACCGAGTAGCCGCGGCCGAGTAGCAGCAAGGCGCCGCGAGGCCGCTGCTACCATCGCTCTCTCCGGGCGGTTAGCTCAGGGGGAGAGCACTTCCTCGACACGGAAGGGGTCAGAGGTTCAAATCCTCTACCGCCCACACGATTCGGGACCGCGAGATCGGGAGCCGATGAGGCATGGCTGACGACGATTCTGCGAGCACGGAAGCCGACGCCTCCACGGAAGCCGACGCCTCCGAGTCGCGCGCGGGCGCGGCGGCGCACACGCGGGAGGCCACCGTCTGGCCGAAGCCGGCCGCCTCACCTGTCGGCGATCCCGTACCGCGAGCCGGAGGCCCCGTGACGGTCAGCCCACGGGAATGACCTAGCTCGTCAGCTCGGTCACTCGCTCTCGTGCGCGCCCGAGGTGTGCGCCCGCAATCTCCAGCTGTGCGACTGCCGTCCTGAGCCCCTCGACGCTGGGCGTCGAGCACCCGTCGAACGCCCGACTCAGCTGGTCGAGGGCAGACCGGAGCTCGCGATCGAGCTCGGCGTCCGGCGCGGGGACGAGCCCCGGCGACCACGCCGCGACCCGCTCCGACGACTCCCGGCATTGCAGCACCGCCAACGCGGGTTCTTCGTCGACAACCGCCTCGAGCACGCGCTCGACGTCGCGCTCCACCTCCGCCAGCACCGGTTCCGCATTCGTCTGCCACTGCGCGATGACGTCGGCACTCGCCTCGGGTTCGGGCGCGGGCGTAGGTGCGGGTTCGGCTACGAACGGTGGGGAGCCGCTGTCACCTCGCCCGCCCACGACGCCGACGACGAGGACGGCCGCGACGGGGACGATGATCAGCGCCGGCCGGGTGACCGGTGACGTCCGCAGCCGCTCCCAGAGCCGCGCCCACCAACCCGGGGGGCTGCGGCGGGAGCTCCTGGGTGGTGGAGATCGTGGGCGGGACGTCGCGGGCACGCGAGCGCGTTCGGACGGTCTCGGTCCCCTCATCGGCCATGCCGCCATGGTTCCCCACCACCGCGCCTCTCAATCGGCGATGCCGCCTAACCTGGCGCGGTGTTCGTCGACGGCTTCATCCACTCGCTCCCCGACACTGACCCACAGGAGACCCAGGAGTGGGTCGACTCACTCGATTCGGTCATCGACGGCCGGGGCAAGGTGCGAGCCCGCTACATCCTCGCCCGGCTCATGGAACGGGCCCGGGAGCAGGGCGTGGGCGTGCCGTCCATGGTGTCGACGCCCTACATCAACACCATCCCGCCCGAGCAGGAGCCCTGGTTCCCGGGCGACGAGTACCTCGAGCGCCGCATCCGGGCGTTCATCCGCTGGAACGCGGTGGTCATGGTGGCGCGCGCCAACCGTCGCTTCGACGGCCTCGGCGGCCACCTCTCCACGTACGCGTCGGCGGCCGCGCTCTACGAGGTTGGCTTCAACCACTTCTTCCGGGGCAAGGACGACGGCGGCTTCGGTGACCAGATCTTTGTGCAGGGTCATGCCACCCCCGGGATCTACGCCCGGGCTTTCCTCGAGGGTCGGCTGACCGAGGCCGACCTCGACAACTTCCGGCGCGAGGTCGAGGGCGGCCTGCCGTCGTACCCGCATCCGCGGCGTCTCCCCGACTTCTGGGAGTTCCCGACGGTGTCGATGGGTCTGAGCCCGCTCAACGCGGTAGCGCAGGCCCGGTTCAACCGCTACTTGCTGCACCACGAGCTCGCCGACACCTCGCAGGCGACGGTCTGGTCGTTCCTCGGCGACGGCGAGATGGACGAGCCCGAGTCGATGGCGGGCCTCTCGATCGCGGCGCGCGAGCAAC
>JACDBD010000438.1 GCA_013695115.1 Actinomycetota bacterium
GTCGGGCACGGGCTGGCTCCCGTACTGGCTGGCGCGCCTGGACGCGCACGACGAGTGGATGGAGGAGTCGGAGACCGCCGGGCTCACGCTGACGCCGTCGGAGTACTTCGCCCGCCAGTGCGTCATCTGCACCGACCCGGACGACCCGCTAGCCGCGTCGGTGGTGGCGCAGGTGGGCGCCGACCACATGATGTGGGCCAGCGACTTCCCCCATCCCGACGCGCTCTATCCGGAGGCGGTCGCGTCGTTCCTGAAGGAGTCGGCCGAGCACGGGCTCGCCGGCGCCGACCTGGACACGCTGCTGTGGGACACGCCGGTCCGGTTCTACGGCCTGGAGCAGCGTTTCTCGTAGAAGTGCGACAATCACTGCCGTGACCACCGCCACCGACGACCGGCTCGCGGCCGGAAGAGCTGCGTTCGAGCGCCACGAGTGGGCCGAGGCCTACGACGCGCTGCGCGCCGCCGACGGGGACTCGCCGCTCGCTGGCGAAGACCTGGAGCGGTTGGCGGAAGCGGCCCGCTGGTCCCGGCACTTCCCCGAGATGCTCGACACCTTCGAACGGGCCGAAGGCGCCTTCGCGCGCGCCGGCGACCGGCGGGGAGCGGCACGCGTCGCCCTGCACCTCACCTGGGAGCACTACCAGCGGGGTGACGACGCCCAGACAACCGGGTGGTTCGGACGGGCGGCGACACACCTCGAGGGCGACACCACCTGCGCCGAATACGGCCGATTCCTGATGCTGTCCGGTGTCTCCACGGTGCTGGACGGGGATCTCGAGGCGGGGCGCGATCTGCTCCAGCAAGCCCGCGAGGTCGCCCGGAGTGTCGGCGACGCCGACGTGGAGGGCCTCTGCCGCATCTACCTGGGGCACGCCCTCGTGAACCTGGGGGACACCGCCGCGGGCTTGGCGATGGTCGACGAGGCGACCGCTGCAGCCATGAGCGGCACGCTCGGAGTTCAGGCGGCGGGGTCCATCTACTGCTCCACCATCTTCCTGTGCCGCAACCGCGGCGACTGGCGGCGGGCGGGCGAATGGACCGACGCCTCGCTGCGGTGGTGCGAGCGGGAGTCGGTCACGGGCTTCCCGGGGCTGTGCCGCTTCCACCACGCCGAGGTGATGCGGTTCCGGGGCGCGCTCGAGGAAGCCGAGCGGGACGCGCTCGAGGCAGTCGAAGAGCTGATTGCTTCCGCACCGCGGTGGGCGGCGTGGGCGTACCACGAGCTCGGCGACGTGCGCCGCCGGCGCGGCAACGTCGCCGGTGCCGTCGACGCGTTCCGACAGGCGAGCGAGCTCGGCTTCGACCCCCAGCCCGGGTTCGCGTTGCTCCGCCTCGACGAGGGCGATCTTGTCACCGCGCAGCGCGCCATCCGGAGGGCGGTCGCCGACCAGGCGATGCTGGCGCAGGAATCACTGGGCCTCGTCCTCCCGGCCCAGGTCACGATCGAGCTCGCCGCCGGCGACCTCGATGCCGCCCGCGGCGCGCTCGCCGCCCTCGAGGCGCGCGCAGACCAGTCGACGAGCACGGCGTTCGCGGCCGCGGCGTCGACAGCCCGGGGCGAGCTCGCCCTCGCAGAGGGTCGACCCGAGGACGCCGGTCGGGAATTGCGGCGGGCGGGGCAGGGCTGGCGCGAGGTCGACGCGCCGTACGAAGGGGCGCGCACGCGCATGCTGCTCGCCCGGGCGTACACCGCCGAAGGCGACGAGACGGCAGCTCGAGGGGAGCTCGAGGCCGCGCAGTCGGCCTTCCAGCGGATCGGTGCGGCTCGTGACGCTGAACGTGTGGCCGACCTGCTCGAGGGCCCGCGACCTGAGATCCGGGCTGTGCGCACGTTCGTGTTCACCGACATCGTCGATTCGACCAAGCTCGTCGACGTTCTCGGCGACGAGGCTTGGGATGGTCTCCTGTCGTGGCACGACCGCACCCTGCGGGCGTGCTTCGAGGCCCACGGAGGCAAGGAAGTCAAGCACGAGGGCGACGGGTTCTTCGTGGCCTTCCCCGATTCCCGCAGCGCGATCGAGGGCGCGTGTGCGATCCAGCGCGCTTTGGCTGACCATCGGCGCGACCACGGCTTCGCCCCCCAGGTGCGCATCGGGCTGCACACCGCCGAGGTGACCGAGCGGTCGGGTGACTTCGTCGGGAAGGGCGTGCACGCGGCCGCCCGCGTGGGAGCGGCGGCGGTCGGCGGCGAGATCCTCGTCAGCCGGGCCGCCCTCGACGCCGCCGGCGACGGCTTCCAGGTGCGAGACGAGCGCGCCCTCGAGCTCAAGGGCTTGGTGGCGCCGGTCGAGGTCGCCAGCGTCGACTGGCGGTAGCGCCGACCGTCCGGGTCAGGCCATCCGCGCGACCGGCGACGTCCCGAACCGCTCGGCCACCATCTCCTTGAGCCGCCGGGGGAACTGCTCGTGGGCGGCGACGTGCGCGGCGGTCAGGTCGCGCTGGGCGCGAACGTCGCCGGCGAAGGCGGCCGCGCACCGCTCGGACTCGGCATTGGCGAGCGCCAGGATCGCGCCGGCGCAGCCGAGAGGACCGGCGAACGACAGGATCGCCGACGAGCCCACGTAGATCGGACGGTCCCACTCGGTGAGCTCGCGCAGGAGGCGCTCGGGCTCACCGCTCGAGTCCTTGAGCCCCGCGACCGGCAGCGTCGGCAGTACCTCGACGGGGATGCCCGGGGCCGACGCGTTCGGATAGTGGTAGGCGAGCACGGGCGTCGCGCCGGCGGCTTGCGTCACCGCGGTGTAGTAGCCCTCGAGATTGCTGGATCGCGGTGGCGAGAGCGTCAGCACCGCGTCGGCGCCGTGCTCGACGGCCTCGACGGTCAGGGCGGCAGCCTGGCGAGCCGAGGGCGCGCCCGTTCCCGCCAGCACCGGCACCGCGCCGTCGACGGTCGCGCGGACCGCGTCGAGAAGATCCGTGCGCTCGTCCGCCGTCAGCGCCGCGCCCTCGCCGGTGCTGCCCGCCACGACCACCGCCTGCATGCCCGCTTCGACCAACCGGGCGGCCAGCTCGGCGGTCGCGGGCGCGTCGACCTCGCCGTCGCCGTCGAACAGCGTGATCAGCGCGACCCCGACACCGGTGAACACGGGCTCGGCCACGCCCGGAACCTAACAACTACATTCGCCCGCATGAGCGAGCCGCATGAGCGAGCCGCATGAGTGAGCGCATGAGTGAGGTGGTGCTCGTCGAGACCGACGAGCGCGTTCGCACCGTCACCCTTCACCGGCCCGAGGCCCGGAACGCGCTCGACAGCGCGCTGCAGCGGGCCTCGGCCGCCGCGCTCACCGATGCGGAGGCCGACGACGGAGTCGACGTGGTCATCCTCACGGGTACCGATCCCGCGTTCTGCGCCGGCCTCGACCTGCGGGAGCTGGGCAGCACCGCGGCCAATCTGGTCGGCGGCGGCGACGAGCCGTTCACCAGTCCGTTCACGGTGCTCTGGACCATGACCAAGCCGGTGATCGGCGCGATCAACGGGCCCACGGTCACGGGCGGATTCGAGCTCGCGCTCGCGTGCGACTTCCTGATCGCATCCGAGCGGGCGACCTTCGCCGACACCCACGCCCGGGTCGGGGTAACGCCGGGCGGGGGCATGAGCGTGTTCCTCCCTCAGTCGGTCGGGCTGCGCACGGCCAAGGAGATGAGCCTCACCGGCAACTTCGTAGACGCGCCCGAGGCACTGCGGCTCGGTCTCGTGAACCATGTCGTCGCGCACGACGACCTGCTGCCGACCGCGCGCAAGCTCGCCGGCGACATCGCCGGCAACGACCAGGCGGCGGTGCGCAACCTGAAGAGCCTCTACGACCGCGGTTCGAAGCTGAGCGTCGGCGACGCCCTCGCGCTCGAGCAGGAGATCTTTCGGGCATTCGTGGTCGACCCGGCCGCGATCGAGCGTCGCCGCCGCGACGTCGTCGACCGCGGCCGCAGCCAGCAGGCCTGAGCCGACCGCGCCCTCATGCTCTTCCCGACCATCACCTTCGCCATCTTCTTCATGGTCGTTTTGGTCGTGAACTGGCTGCTGATTCAGCAGCGCACGCAGTGGAAGCTGTTCATGCTCGCGGCCAGCTACTACTTCTACGGCTACTTCGAGTGGCGCTTCTGCCTGCTGATCGCCGTTTCCACCCTCTTCAACCAGCTGTGCGCGCGGCTGATCCACCGTTCGGACGACGACCGGCTGCGCCGCGGCATCCTCGCGCTCGCGGTCGCCGGGAACCTCGGGCTGCTCGGCTACTTCAAGTACTACGGGTTCTTCGTCAGCTCGGCCACGAACCTGCTCGACCGGATCGGGATCGGCATCTCGCCCGAGATCGTGGCGATCACGCTGCCGATCGGCATCTCGTTCTTCACCTTCCAGGCGCTCAGCTACGTCATCGACATCTACCGCCGCACGTTCGAGCCGGTCTCGCTGCTCGACTTCGCGGTCTACGAGTCGTTCTTCCCTCACGTCGTCGCCGGCCCGATCGTGCGAGCGGCCGAGTTCCTCCCTCAGCTCAAGGAGCGCCACGACCCCCGGCGGGTCGACGCGTCCAAGGCGTTCTTCCTCATCTTCATCGGGCTGTTCAAGAAGGTCGTAATCGCCAACTTCGTCGCCACCGAGATCGTCGACGCGGTGTTCGGGTCACCCAACCAGCACTCCTCGCTCGAGGTGCTCGTCGCGATCTACGCGTACGCGGTGCAGATCTACGCCGACTTCAGCGGGTACACCGACATGGCGATCGGCCTCGCGCTCCTGCTCGGGTACCGCTTCCCCCAGAACTTCGACGGTCCGTACACCGCGGTCTCGCTCCAGGACTTCTGGCGTCGCTGGCACATGACCCTGTCGCGCTGGCTGCGCGACTACCTCTACGTCCCGCTGGGCGGCAACCGCGGGACGAGTCGCGCGACCTACCGCAACCTCATGCTCACCATGGTCCTGGGCGGCCTGTGGCACGGTGCGGCGTGGACGTTCGTGGCGTGGGGGGCGATCCACGGCGCGTTCCTCTCGCTCGAGCACTGGCGCCGCCAGCGCCGCGAGGCGAAGGGGCTCCCGGAGCCCGACGACACCGTCTGGCGGCGCATCGGCCAGCGCGTCATCACGTTCCACATCGTCTGCTTCGCCTGGGTGTTCTTCCGGGCGGAGTCGTTCGAGAACGCCCGCGACATCCTCGGTCGTCTGGTGTGGCACTGGGGGGAGGCTTCGCCGCTGGTCACCACCTCGGTGCTGGTTGCGGTCGCGTTCGGGATCGCCATGCAGTACGTGCCCAAGGACCTGCTGGTGCGGGCCATGGCCACCTTCTCCCGCATACCGCCGGTGTGGCAGGGGGTCGCGCTCGGTTTCGCGCTCCTGGTGACCAATACCCTGGGCCCTCGGGGCGTCGCCCCCTTCATCTATTTTCAGTTCTAGGAACCTCGCCGATGGCCAGCCCGACCACCCGACGAACGTCCCGCGCGTCGCGGTCGTCACGGTCGCGTTGGAGCGGCGTCGCGCCTCCCGTCGCGCCCGCCGACGAACCGCCCCGGCGGCCCATGCCCGCCGGTCACGTGCTCCTCGTCGGCATCGTCTGCCTGTTCGTCGGGTCGCTGTTCAACGCCCCCGGGATCGAGAAGACCGCGCAGGGCCAGCCGATCGGGTGGCGGCGCGATGTCGGGCGGGCGTTCGCCGAACCCCTCGCCGACGTCAGCCACTTCCTCCATACCGACCGGCCCCGACTATGGCTCCAGAGCGCGCTGGGCCGGGAGGGCGATGACGAGATCAACGTGTCATTGCCCAGCCCGACCACGCTCCCTCCCAGCGCGACCACCACCACGATCAAGATGGTGTTCGCCCCCGACGATCAGATGAGGATCTGGGTGGGCGGCGACTCACTCGCGATCATCCCGGGGCAGTCGGTGCTGGACAACTTCCCCGGTGCCAGCCAGGGGGTGATCGACCCGGTGGTCAACGCGGTCGACGGGCAGGTCGCGACCGGCCTGTCGCGTCCGGAGATCTTCAACTGGCCCGAGCATTTGAAGGACGAGACCAAGCGTCTCGACCCCGACATCGTCATCCTCACGCTGGGCTCGAACGACGACCAGCCGTTGACGAACGCGCCCGGCGGCGAGACGATCGGACAAGACAACGCCGACTGGGTCCCCGAGTACCGCCGCCGCATCGGCGGCCTCATGGACCAGGTCACCTCGGGAGGCCGCACGCTCATCTTGGTCGGCATCCCGATCGTGCGCGATCCGGGCCGCTCGGGTGAATACCAGGTGATCAACACGATCTACAAGGAGGAAGCCAAGAAGCGGAGAGGCCGCGTGCTCTTCGTCGACACCTACCCCCTGTTCCTGACGCCGGAGGGCGCGTACTCGGACTACCTCCCGAACGCAGCCGGGGAGCTGGTTCGGTATCGCGAGGGTGACGGCATCCACCTCACCCGGGCCGGTGGCGACGTGGTCTCGGAGCAGATCTTCAAGACGATCGCCGAGAACTTCGACATCATCTCGTGGCGGGAGGAGGTGACCACGCCACCGACGACGACCGCACCGGCGACCAGCGCACCGGCGACCGGCGCGCCCACCACCGCCGCGCCGCCGTCCTGACGGTACCGTGGCAGGCATGGACCTGACCGCGCTCGTCCAGCCGGCGGACACCAAGATCCTGCTCGTCGTCATGGACGGCCTCGGCGGCTACGCCGACGGCGAGCACGGCACCGAGCTGGAGGAAGCGTCCACCCCGCACCTCGACCGGCTCGCCGCCGAGGGCGTCACCGGGCTGGTCGAGCCGGTCGGTCCCGGGATCACCCCCGGCTCGGGACCGGGCCACCTGGGGCTGTTCGGCTACGACCCCGAGCGCTTCGAGCTCGGCCGGGGCGCGCTCAGCGCCGCCGGCCTCGACTTCGAGCTGCGCCCCGGCGACGTCGCCGCCCGCGGCAACCTGTGCACGCTCGCGCCCGACGGCACGATCACGGATCGCCGCGCCGGGCGCATCCCCGACGACGTGGCCGCCGCCATCGTCAACCTGCTCCAGGAGCGCGTCCGACTCGACGGCGCCGAGGTGTTCTTCCGCCACGAGCGCGAGCACCGGGTGCTCGTCGTGCTGCGCGGTGACGGGCTCGACGAGCGGGTGACCGACACCGACCCGCAGGCGACGGGGGTTCCGCCGCTCGAGCCCGAGCCGCTCGACCCCGACGCCAAGCGCACGGTCGAGCTCGTCGACGAGCTCGATGCCCAGGTCCGCACGTTCCTCGCCGACCAGCCCGAGGCGAACGGGCTGCTCCTGCGGGGCTTCGACACCCACCGCCACCTCCCCGGCTTCGCCGAGCGCTACCGGCTGCGGGCGGCGGCGGTCGCGATCTACCCGATGTACCGGGGGATCGCCCGGCTCCTCGGCATGGACGTGCTCGGCCGCCCCGCCGACCTCGACGAGCAGCTCGAGCTGTTGCGCGGCGCATGGGCCGACTACGACTACTTCTTCCTCCACCACAAGGGCACCGATTCGGCCGGCGAGGACGGCGACCGCCCCCGCAAGATCGCCGCCATCGAGGCGCTCGACGCGGTCGTTCCCCGCCTGCGCGAGCTGGCGCCCGACGTGATCGCGGTGAGCGGCGACCACTCGACGCCGAGCCAGATGGCGGCCCACTCGTGGCATCCGGTGCCGGTACTGCTCTGGAGCGAGCGCTGCGGGCGCGACGAGGCCGAGCGCTTCGGCGAACGGTGGTGCCGCGCCGGCGGCCTGGGGCTGCGGCCGACCAAGGACCTCATGGCCCCGATGCTCGCCAACGCCGGCCGCCTCCGGAAATACGGCGCGTAGCGCTACCCCGGATAACGCTCGGGATCCGCGTCGAAGCGCTCGACGCAGATGTCGGAGCAGAAGAAGTGCACGCGCCCGTCGCGCTCGCGCTGCCCGGCGGCGCGCGCGGCGTTGATTGTCATGCCACACACGGGATCCACCGCCAGCTCCGCCTCGTCGGGGGGCCGGTCCGAGAGTTGCCCGTCCTCGAGCCACAGCACCCGGTCGGCCACGTCCTCGATGCGCTGGTCGTGGGTGACGGCCACGACCGTCTTGGCGTGCTCCTTGGCGTACAGCTCCAGGGTGTGCATGAGCTGGTAGCCGGCGCGCGAGTCGAGATTGGCGGTGGGTTCGTCGGCCAGCAGCAGCGGCGGGTCGTTGGCCAGGGCACGGG
>JACDBD010000447.1 GCA_013695115.1 Actinomycetota bacterium
AGCAGGTACTCGTCTTCGAGGCCAGGCCCGCCGGCAGCGACGTCCCAGTTCCAACCGTACAGCCGCGGCGTCGTGACGAGCCGGTCGAGGCTCGCAGCGAACACGAGCGCCGCGATGAGCCCCGCAACCCCCACGGCCGCGCCCACGAGCGCCGGGCGCGCCGGTACCGCATTGCGGCCCCGCCCCGGCTCGAGCGCCATCCGCACGCCCGCTACGGCCGGCGGCGAGAATCCGCCACGACGGAGACGCTCGACGATCGCCGAGGGCGCGGCGCGGGACCCGGGCTCACCACCGACCGCCGGGCGATCGGCGAGCCGGTGCACGCGTGCGGCGCTCAACGCCGCCAGCGCCACGACGAGGACGACGACCGACGCGAACCCCAGTCCCAGGACAAGGCCGTCGACGGCGAGGCCAGGGTCAGGTTCGGCTCGACGGGCGATCCCGATGGGCATGAGCGGCGAGGCGACGAGCGCGATCCCGACGGCCGCAGCGGCCCCCGCGACCGCGATCGGGATGGCCGGCACGAGCAGCGCGAGGAAGCGCTGCCGGCGGCTCGCGCCGACGGACCGCAGCGCCAAGTGATCGGCAGCCGCGGCGAACGCCTGACGACCGAGCGCCTGGCCCACGGCCACGAGCCCCGCCAGGCCGGCGACCACCGCGAAGATCACGAGCCCGATGGTGAGCACGCCCAGCGAGTCGTCGATCCCAGCGGACTCGAAGCCCACCGGATCGAAGCCAACGTCGGTACCCGGGCCGGCGAGGCGCTTGGTGCGCTCGACGAACCCGGGCAGGTCGGCGCGACCGCCGGCGAGCCGGACCGCGAGGAACTTCCCCTCGAACTCCCCGATGCGGTCGGCGTAGGCGCGGTGGAAGGCGGGCGTCAGGACCATTGCGCCCTCGCCCGGCGCGCTGAGGTCGGTGGGGTGACGCTCGATCCCGACGATCGTCACCATGACCTCGGGGCCCGCCGGCTCGACGTCGGCCTCCTCCCCTTGCAGCAGGGCGACCTGCTCGGGCGTGAAGGTGAGGAGCCGCAGCCGGCTGCCGACGGCGAGCCCGAGCTCGCGTGCCGTGGACTCGGGAAGGGTGACCTCGTCGACGGCGTCGGCGTCGGCCCGCCGGCCGACCACCAGGCGCGCCCGGTCGACGGTGATGCCATACCTTCCGTCCACGCTGGCCCCGACGGCGAAGTACCCGTCGACGTCGGGGACCGCCGCCACCGTCGAGAGCTGGGCGAGGGCCTCGACCTCCGGGAAGCGCTCGATCTCGTCGACGAGCGAGGCGTCGGGCACGTTCACCAGCGCGTCGGCGGGTCGGCTCTCGCTGACGAACCGATCGAACGCCGTGCTGGTCCGGCGAGCGCCCGCGACCGCGGTGAGCACCGCGCCTCCGGCGATCCCGACCACCAGGGAGAGCACCAGCGCGCCGAGCCAGCGGCGGCGCAGCTCCGCCCGGGCGACGAGCCCGACTACCCCCATCACTCGGCCCTCAGCACGACCGCGGGCTTCGTGCGGGCGGCGAGCCAGGCCGGCACCATGGCGACCAGGTTGGCGAGCACGATCGCGGCGGCGGCAAGCGCGATCACCGCGCCGGCAGCGACGCCGATCAAGAGTACGAGGCTCGACCACGCCCGCCAGCGCGTGCGCAACTCGGCCATCAGCCGGTACCAGACCGCGGCCATCGTTACTCCGACCGCAGGAGTTGGACAGGGCGGGTACGGGCGGCAACCGCCGCGGGTATCGCCGCCACCAGGTTGGCGACGAGCACGGCCGCGGGCACCAGGACAACGATTGCCAGCAGCGGGACCCGGGGCTCGGGCACGACGCCGAGCTCGTCGGCGAACCGCATCCACATCCATCGCCCCGTCGCGACTCCGATGGGAACACCGACGAGGAGCGCGACGACGACAAGCGCCGTGGCCTGCCACGCCACCGTCGCCCGCACCTGGCCCCGCACGAACCCGAGCGTTTTGAGGATCGCCAGCTCGCGGCGGCGCCGCCGGACCGCGCTCGCGAGGAGGTGCGTCAACGTCGCCACCGACAGCGCCGCGAGGATGGCGCCGAGAATGTACGGGGTCGCCTCGACCCGGCCGAAGTTGACGATGTCGGTGGGCTTGCCCTGGCTGATCACGAACACCGTCGTCTCGAACTCGGCTTCGAGGTCGTCGACGACGGCGCGGACACCGACGCCGGGCGCGAGGCGGAGAAGGAGCCCGGTGTCGGCGGGGTCGAGCTCCTCACCCGCGATCCGCTCCCAGGCCGCCGGGCTGACGAAGACGCCGTCGCCGAGCCGTCCCACCTCGCCGAAGACCGGGAATACGGCCCGGCCGACGATCCGCATCGGCACCGGATCGCTTTCCTCCGCGAACGGACTGGCGTCCACGGTGTCGCCGACGTCGAGGTCGAGGTCCCGCAGCGTGCGGGCACCGAGCGCGATCTCGTCGTCCGCCTCCGGTCGACGCCCGTCGAGGATCGACGGGGCGAGATCTCCTCGGACCGTGTCGAGGACGAGGCCGTCGACCCGGCGGCCGTCGATCTCGAACCCGGCCCGGAAGTTCCCGACCGCGGCACCCTCGACGCGATCGTCGGTTGCGAGCAACGCGACGCCGCGGGTGGCGAGCGTGTCGTCGTAGGTCGTGAGCTCGACGTCCCAGGTCTTGCCGTACAACTCGGGGGTGGCGAGCAGGTGAGCGAGGCTGGCGCCAAAGGTGATCGCAGCGACGAGCGTGACGATCCCGAGCGTGACACCTGCCAGGCTGCTCCGGACGGGGACCGAGCTCCGACCCCGACCGGGCTCGAGCGCCATGCGCACTCCCGTGCTGACCGGCAGCGGCGCGCCGGCCCCGGCCAGGGCTCGTCCGGCGGTCGAGGGC
>JACDBD010000452.1 GCA_013695115.1 Actinomycetota bacterium
CGGGTCCACCGAGGTGCTCCGAACGCTGTCGGTGAAGGAGTTGGCGGAGATGGTGCGTCGTTTCGAGGAGCAGGCGTGGGATCTCGTCAGCCGTGCCGGGGGGCGAGTCGTGAAGCTCATCGGCGACGAGGCGATGTTCGTGGTCGGCGATCCCGTCCGGGCTTGCGACGTCGGCCTGGAGCTCGTCGAGACGCCGGCGCAACCCGTGCGCGTCGGGCTTGCCCATGGCCCGGTCGTGGAGCTGTACGGCGACTACTACGGGGAGACGGTGAACCTGGCGGCTCGCCTGGTGCGGTCAGCCGCGCCGTCCGCTCTGCTTGTCTCGCAGACCGTCCGGGACTCGGCCCGGGTCTCGTTCACGTTCCCGTCGCTCGACCGGCTCGTGCTCAAGGGCTTCGTCGAGCGGTGCCGGTCTACGGGGTGCAGAGGTAGTTACAAAGCAGCGAGCTCGACAATGGAGAGGTCATCCGCCTGATGCACCGCGGCCACCTGGAGACCGGCATCCGCGGCGAGCGTGGTCAGCTCGGCCACGCCGCGTTCCCGGCCGCCGAGGTACGCGAGCACGCGGAGGTCCATGTCGGTGCGGGGTGACTCACCGTCGGGGCCGGTCTTCTCGACGACGAAGATGCGGCCGGTCGTGCCCGCCGCCTCGGCGCAGCGGCGCAAGATGGCGCCCGCCGCTTGGTCGTTCCAGTTGTGGAGTATGGCCGAGAGCACGTAGCCGCCCGCTCCCGACGGCAGCGGATCGAAGAAGCTTCCCGACACGAAGTCGCTGCGGTCGGAGAGACCGGCAGCCGCGAGGGTCTCTCGGGCCCCGTCGGCAGCCGCGGGCTGATCGAAGACCGTGCCCCGCAGCGTCGGGTGGGCCCGGAGCAGCGCGGCCAGCAGAGTCCCGTTGCCGCCGCCGACGTCGACGACGTGCCCGAGGGATCTCCAGTCGTGGGCGGCGACGATTGCCGGCGCCCACGACGAGACGTCGGCTCCCATCCGCGCGTCGTAGGAGGCTCTTCGGACCGGGTCCGACGCCAGGTCGTCCCAGAACTCCCGGCCGAAAAGAGCCGGGAAGCAGGCCTCGCCGGTGCGAACCGAGTGCAGGAGGTGGACGAACGACAGGTCGGCCCGGCCCAACGCGCCCTCGATGTCGAGTCGGGCGCGCAGGCC
The DNA here is from genome assembly GCA_013695115.1 of Actinomycetota bacterium. Lineage (GTDB taxonomy): Bacteria > Actinomycetota > Acidimicrobiia > IMCC26256 > JACDBD01 > JBPCMN01. The sequence continues at coordinate 1,162 of JACDBD010000452.1, forward strand.
GGACGGGTGGTCGCCACGCAGCCACTCGCCCTGCTCGGTCAGCGCGTATCGACCCGACCCGTTCCGGGTGAGCACGTCCGCCGCGACGAGGTGCCGCAAGAGGCTTTCCAGCGCGTCGGCATCGACGTGCTCGGCTTCGGCCAGTTGCGGCGCGGTCCGCAACCCCTGAGTGATGTGGTCCGCCACCCGCAGCGTCGCCGCCACCCGCACCGCCATCGGCGTGACCAGATCGGCAAGCGGCGGGCCGCCCGCGGTCACAGCTTGGACTTGGCGATGCAGATGGCGAGGTGGGCGTCGAGGACCGCCTCGCGGGTGGAGTCGGAGACGCCGGTATCGGCTTCGGCCGCCACCTTGGCGCTGTCGCCCGCCTGCTCGAGCTCGATAACCGCTCCGCGCTCGTCCTCGGCGCCGGCCGCCTTGCCGGCCTTGGTGGCGAACTCGCTCACCACCGCGGTGAGCACGGGCGAAGCGCCCTCATCGGCACGGACGGCGTCGAGGGCAGCATCGATCTTGGCTCGAACGTCGCGGAGCTGCTCGGCGACGGTTGTCATGTACACAGAGTACGCCTCGCCTCGCGGTGTGGCCCACTCACTCCTCGTATGCGGCGAGCGTCACCCGGGTCCGGGTCCCTTCGGCCTTGACCCGGACGACCACCGTCCGCGGGCCGGTCGTGAGCACCGCGCCGATGAACACCGCAGATCGGTCCTCGCAGCCGACGAAACGGGTGCTCTTGGTTCCGTCAGCGAGCCGGTACACGTTGTCATCGCGAAAGGTGTCGCGGTCGAAGAGGAGGGACGTATCTGGCGTCTTCGTCCGTAGCGTGGCGTCTGCGCCGGCCTCGAGTCGGATCTGCACCTTGAAGTTGCCGGCGGGGGAAGTCCCCGAGGCGACCGGGGACACCCGGAAGGGCACCATCGAGACTGGTCCGGCGGCGACCGTCCGGGACTCCAGCCCGGGGTCGAACTCTTCCTGGATCTCGTCCTCGCAGCGCTGCGTCGGCGGCTTCGTCGGCGCTTCGGACGGATGCGCCGCGATGCCGAGCAGACCCGTAACGAGAACGATCGGCCACCCCCTTCATACGCCTCCTACACCGCCGGCGCCCACCGGGTTCCCTCGTCGGCAATATGCTCGTCCGATGCTCGACACCGCGGTCCTCAGTCAGGCCCAGCGCGAGCAATACCATCAGAACGGCTGGCTCGCGGTCCCGGGTCTCGTCGACGCCGAATGGCTGGGGCGGCTGCGCCAGGTGACGGATGAGTTCGTCGAGGCGAGCCGCGAGCTCACCGAGCCGAACATCCTGTACGACCTCGACGAGGGGCATTCGGCCGACGAGCCGAGGCTGCGCCGGCTGAGCTCCCCGACCGATCTCCACGAGACGTACTGGGAGTTCGCGTCGCGGTCGGTCATCATTGACGTGGCCGTCGATCTCCTCGGGCCCGATGTGAAGTTCCACCACTCGAAGCTCAACTTCAAGGCGCCGCGCGGGGGAGAGGAGGTCAAGTGGCACCAGGACATCCAGTTCTGGCCCCACACCAACTACGACCTGCTCACGATCGGCGTGTTCCTCGAGGACGTCGAGGCCGGGATGGGCGAGGTCGGATTCGTGTCCGGAAGTCACGACGGACCGCTCTTCGACCTCTACGACGGCGACGATCGCTGGGTGGGCGCGCTCCGCAACGATGACGTCGACCGTGCCCAGGTCGGCGTGGCGGAGTACCCGGTCGGGCCCGCCGGCACGATCACGGTGCACAACTGCCGCACGGTCCACGGGTCGGCACCCAACCGGTCTGACCACCCGCGTCCGCTGCTGCTCCAGACCTACGCGGCCGCCGATGCGTTCTCGTACACCGACCTGATCAAGCAGTCACCCCACGGCGAGGAGCTGATCCGGGGTGAGCCGGCGCGCTGGGCCCGCCACGACCCCCGCCCGTGCCTCATGCCGCCGACCGGCCCGTACCGCCCCATCTTCGCGGTGCAACAGGGCGAATAGCCGTAGCGGTCAGGTCCCCGGCCACTCGAACAGGTTGGCGAAGATGTCGGCCTGCTCGGCGGCATCGTCCAGGGCGTTGTGGGTGTGGGGGCGTTCGGAGAGGAGCTCGGCCGGCATCTCGCTCCGATGGGAGCGCGCCACCGGTGTGCCGGCCTTGACGACGTATGCGGTCTTCACGTCGAAGCACTGCGACACTCCGAACGGCGACCCGTCGGTGGTGAACGCGGTGAAGTACCAGTAGAGCCAGGTCCAGTCGAAGGCGACGGGCATGGCGGCCAGGACCGGTTGGCGATCGCCGGCCGTCTCGCGTACCCAGTCGGCCGCCTCGGTCATGGCGGAGTGAGGGTCCTGGCCTTCGGCCATGAGCCGGTCACGGTCGAGCCCGGCCACTGCCAGCGCGGCCTCGTCGATGTTGTCGGAGATCGGGCGGAGCTCGCGGTAGAAGGTGTGGCGCATGGGGTCGATGCGCTCGAACCGTTGCCCGTCGTAGATGCCGGCGACGACGAACGCGAACGACAGCATCGAGAACCGGCCGGGTATGGGGCCGTCGGCCTCGATGTCGGCCGAGAAGTAGATGTCCTCGGTCGCGGTCATGTGGCCATCCGTCGCCACCCGCCGGCGGCCCAGTTGCCACCGTCGACGTGAATTGTCGTGCCGGTGATGAAGCGAGAGAGATCGGACGCGAGGAAGAGCGCGGCCGCGGCCACGTCGTCGGCCGTGCCCATGTGCCCGAGCGGCGGTGCGACCGCGGGGTCGTACTCGGCGCCGGCGGCGCGCATCTCGCCCTGCAGGTCCTCGTCGCCGCCCGTCGGGATGGCGTCGGGCGCGATTGCATTCACCCGGATCCGTCGGGGCCCGAGCTCGAGCGCGAGCGTTCGCGTGAGCTGGGCCAACGCCGCCTTCATCGCCGCGTACACCGCGAACCCCGGCGCGGCCTGGTGCGCCTCGATCGAGGTGAGGTTCACGATCGCGCCGCCCTCGGGCATCAGCGGGACGACGCCGCGGACCAGGTTGGTCACCTGGGAGAAGTTCTCGGCTACGAGCGCAGCCTCGCCCTTCGGGCTCACGTCGAGGAACGGGGCGAAGAAGGTTCCGCCGGCGTTGTTCACCAGCACGTCGACCTGCCCGTACTCGCCGGCCACGTCGCCGAGGAAGGCGGTCACCGCATCGCCGTCGCGCACGTCGAGCTCCCGAGCGAGCACCGGCCGACCGGTCGCGGCGATCTCCTTCTCGCTGGTTGCGAGCGTGTCGGCCATCCGGTCGCAGACCGCCAGCCGGGCGCCGAACCGGGCGAAGAGCAGCGCGCTCGCCTTGCCCACGCCGCGTCCCACGCCGGTGATCACCGCGACGCGGTCGGTCAGCAGGACCGACGACGGTTCGTAGGGCACGAGCCGAGGCTAGATGGCGAACCGCCCGGTACCGTTGGGCCGATGGCCGACCGCTACGACGACTTCTCCCACCTCACGTTCGAGCGGCCCGAGCCCGGCGTCGTGCGGGTGGTGCTCGACGGACCGGGGCTGAACGCCGTCGACCACGCCGTCCATCGAGAGCTCGCCGACGTCTGGCTGGCGATCGACCGCGATCCCGACGTCCGGGTGGCGATGATCGCCGGGGCGGGCAAGGCGTTCTCCGCCGGCGGCAGCTTCGAGCTCATCGACGACATCACCCAGGACTACGAGGTCCGCACGCGCGTCCTCCGGGAAGCGCGCGACCTGGTCATGAACGTTGTCGACTGCTCCAAGCCGATCGTCTCCGCCATCCACGGCCCCGCGGTCGGCGCCGGCCTGGTCGCAGCGCTGCTCGCCGACATCTCGGTCGCGGGCCGGTCGGCGCGCATCATCGACGGGCACACTCGCCTCGGCGTGGCCGCCGGCGACCACGCCGCCATCTGCTGGCCACTGCTGTGCGGGATGGCCAAAGCCAAGTACTACTTGCTGACCTGCGAGACCATGACCGGCGAGGAGGCCGAGCGCATCGGACTGGTGTCCTTGTGCGTCGACGACGATGAAGTCCAGGATCGGGCGTTGGCGATCGCCCGCGACCTCGCCGCCGGTGCGCAGAGCGCGATCCGCTGGACCAAGCACTCGCTCAACCACTGGTACCGGATGATGGGCCCGGCATTCGACGCGTCGCTCGCCCTCGAGTTCTACGGCTTTGGCGGCCCCGACGCGGTCGAGGGGCTCGCCGCCCATCGGGAGAAGCGCCCGCCCCGCTTCACCGGCCCCACCAGCGAGTAGCCCTTTCTGGCGCGTGGAACGCGCTGGAACACAGCGCGTTTCACGCGCCAGTTCGGGATCAACGCCGTTTTTCGCCGAAGCGGTTCCAGTGGGTGACGGCCTCCGGCGGGCGCCGTCGGGCCGCACCGAACTTTCCGGCGGGTCGACCCAGCGGCACCAGCGCGACCACCTCGTACCCCTCCGGGATGGCCAGAAGCTCGCGCACCTCGTCCTGGCGGATGCGGTACACGGTGGTGAGCGTGGAGCCGATGCCCAGGCTGCGCGCCGCCAGCATCAGGTTCTGCACCGCCGGATAGACCGACGCGTAAGGCGTCCCGACGTCGAGGTCGCCCTCGGCGTCGGTCAGTGTCATCGAGATCGCGGGCATGAGCGCCAGCACGAGCATCGGCGCCTCGCCGAGATGCTCGGCGAGGTGCCGGGACGCCGCGATCGTCCGGTTCCAGCTCGCCTGGTCTTCCTCCCGCTTGAACGGCGGCACCAGCGGCAGCAACGCGGCTTCGTACCGCTCGTAGGAACGGCGGTAGATGTCACCGAGCGTCGCCTTGGTCTCGGGATCGGTGACCACGAGGAACTGCCAGGGCTGGATGTTGCCGCCACTCGGTCCTTGCACCGCCGCCCTGATGCACGCCATCACCTCCTCCTCGGTCACCGGCTCGTCGGTGAAGCGCCGGATGGCCCGGGTGGTGAGGATCCCGTCGTACATGTCCATCGCGTCGCTACTTCCCCTCGAAGCGCGGTGGGCGTTTCTCTTTGAGAGCGTCGACCGCCTCGACGTGGTCGTCCGACATGAACGTCATCAGCTCGAGGGCGGTGGACGCGTCGAAGGCGGTGTTCAGCGTGTCCTTGACGAGCTTGTTGACCGCCAGCTTCGTGTAGCGCAGCGCCAGCGGCGCACCTTCGGCGAGCCGGGTGGCGAACGCGAGCGCTTCGGCCTCGAGCTCGGCGGCGGGAACGACCCGGTTGACCAGGCCGATGCGCTCGGCCTCGGCTGCCGGGACCGGATCCCCGGTCAGGAGGTACTGCTTCGCCCGGGCCGGGCCGAGCAGCAGCGGCCAGATGACGGCCCCGCCGTCGCCGGCAACGATGCCCGCGACCACGTGCGGGTCGGAGATGAACGCGGTGGCGGCGATGAAAATGACATCGCAGAGCAACGCGAGCGAGGCGCCCAGTCCGACGGCGGGGCCGTTGACGGCGCAGACGATCGGCAGCTCGACGTCGAGAAGGTCGGTGATCATCCGGCGGGCGTCGGCCCGGAGCGCGTCGAGGGCGGCCGGGCTACGCAGCTCCGGGAACCAGTTGAAGTCGCCGCCGGCGGAGAACGCCTTCTTCGAGCCGGTGAGCAGGATGGCGCGGGCGTCGCGCTCGGTGCGGAGCTCGGCGAAAAGCTCGGTGAGCTCGTGGTGGAGCTCGGCATCGACGACGTTGAGGTCGCTGCGGGGGTTGTCAATCGTGACCACGAGGACGTCGCCTGTGCGCTCGCGGCGGATCGATCCCGTGGGCATCGCGATCAGAGCATGAAGGTGTCGGCCTCGACCCCGAGGAGCACCTTCCCGCCGAGCTCGTACGTCGCCGGGGCCACCACGATGTGCTGGGTCACGGCGTGCACGTCGCGGAACTGACGTTGGAGCGGGCTGCTGGAGTAGATCGAGGTGCCGCCGCCGAGGTCGTACATCGTGTCGACGACGTCGGCGGCGGTGCGAGCCGCGTGCACAGCGGCCAGCCGGAGGCGGGCCCGTTGCTCGAGGTCGAAGTCGTCGCCGGTCGTCGCCCGCTCCCACGCCGACGCGGTCTCGTCGCGGAAGAACGCCCGCGCGGCGAGGAGCGCGGCGGTCGCCCGGCCGACGTCGGCCTGCGTTGCGCCGCGGTCGGCAAGCCGCTGCGCGCTCATCGTCGGCGTCTTCTTGGTCGCCAACCTCGTGAGCTCCTCGATCGCGGCGCGGGCGATGCCAAGGCTCACCGCGGCGACGCTGAGACCGAGGATGCCGAAGATGGGGAATCGGTAGAGCGGTCCGGACTCGCTCGGCGTGGCGGTGAGCAGCGCGACCGACCGGTCGGACGGGACGAACACGTCCTCGACGGCCATGTCGTGGCTGCCGGTACCCCGGAGCCCCGACACGTTCCAGGTGTCGATGATCTCGACGTCGGCGGCGGGGAAGAAGGCCATGCGGAAGTCGCCGTCCTCGTCGATGCACCCGCCGGTCAGCCAGGCGCAGTGCTGGCTCCCGCTGGCGAACGGCCAGCGACCGGAGACGCGGTAACCGCCGTCGACCGCCCGCGCAGTCCCTCTCGGCGCGAGCACGCCGCCGGTGACGACATCGGGGTCGGTCCCGTAGATCTCCTTCGCGCCCGCTTCGGGAAGCAAAGGAGCGAGCACGCCGGTGGTCGCGCCGATCATGAGGCACCAGCCGGCCGAGCCGTCGGCGGCCGACATGTCCTCGATGACACGGAACAGAACGCCCGCCTCGGCCTCGAGCCCACCGAGTGACTGGGGTACGCACAACCCGAACAGTCCCGCCTCGGCGAAGGCGGCGGCGAGGTCGGGCGGTAGGCGGCGCGCCGCCTCGACCTCGGGGGCGCGGTCGCGCACCGTCGCCGTCAGCTTGCCGACTTCCCCCAGGGGATCGAGATCGACCGTCCGGCTCACCGGCGAAACGCTACCGGTAGTTAGGCTGCGCCATCCTCGAGGTTCGAGGCCAGGGAGGACCGACGGAAACGATCGCAGCGGAAGACGCCGGCAGTACCTGCCTTACTCGGCCTGATTTTCCTCGGCGTCGGGGTGCCGATGTTCGCGGTGGCGGTGTTCGTGCTCGCACCCGCCGGTTCCTCGAGACCGCGGTCTCCACTACTGGGATCATCCTCGACCTGATCGAGTCCCGGGGTCGAAGGGCGGGACCGTCTACCAGGCGGTCGTGGCGTTCAAGACGGCCGAAGGTCGTGAC
>JACDBD010000023.1 GCA_013695115.1 Actinomycetota bacterium
CCAGCGACGACTGAACCGGCTCGCGCTGGCGGGCGCCCTCGTGGGCGAGGAGCCAGCGCTTGCGGTCGAGCCCCCCGCCGAAGCCGCCGAGCCCTCCCGATGTCCGGATGACCCGGTGGCAGGGCACGACGATCGCGATCGGGTTCGAGCCCACCGCATTGCCCACAGCCCGAGTGGCGTCGGGTCGACCGACCGCCTCGGCGATGTCGCGGTACGACACGGTCTCACCGGACGGGATGGCCCGCAGCGCCGTCCACACGTCGCGCTGGAACGCGGTGCCCCGGAGATCGAGGTCGAGGTCAGCGAGGGCGTCGAGGTCGCCGGCGAAGTACGCCCGCAGGTGGGCGGTCAGCCCGGAGCGGTCGTCGGACTTGCCCGGCGTCCGACCGTCGTCGAACGAGAGGTCGACCAAGCGGCCGTCCTCGATGATCGCGTGCAGCGGCCCGACGGGGGAGGGGATGGTGACGTGCTCTGCGATGCTCATGCTGAGGTTGTAACCCTTTCCGGTCGTTTCGTCTGGCCGTTTCCGGCTGTGGTCGGTGCGGACCACAGGTGCATGGCTGCGTAGGCCCGCCACGGGCGCCACGCCTGCGACCGGGTCTCCAGCTCCGCTTCGTCGACAGGACCGTTGCCGTTGCCCGCGGCGCGTCGAAGACCGAGGTCGCCGGAGGGAAACGCGTCGGGCTCGCCGCAGGCCCGCATCGCGATGTACTGAGCGGTCCAGGGGCCGATGCCCGGGAGTGCGCATAGTTGCGTGACCAGTGCGTCCAGCCCCCGGGAGCCGTCGAGGGCGAGCTCGCCCGCCGCGACTGCGCCTGCGAGGGCTCGGATTGCGTCGGCGCGGCGCGCCGGCATGCCGATCTTCGAGAGGTCGGCGTCCGCCAGGACCTCGGCTCCAGGAAACACCCGTGTCAGTGCCGGATCGCTCCAATCGGCTGGTGTGCCGAAGGCCGCCGCGACCTTGCCGGCGAGGTGGGTGGCAGCGGCGACCGACACCTGCTGGCCGAGCACGGCCCGCACCGCGAGCTCGCAGGGGTCCCACGTGCCCGGCACGCGCAGGCCCGGGCGGGTGGTGACGAGCGGCGCGAGCCCGGGGTCGCGGCGCAGCGCGTCGGTGATGACGACGGGGTCGGCGCCCAGGTCGAAGATGCGGCGCGCCTGCTCGACCACGTGGATGAGACCGGCGAGTTGGCCGAGGTAGACGGTGAGCACGAGGTGCGAATCACCGGGGTCGGGCGCGAGCTCGATGACACCGGGGCTGCCTTCCCATTCGATCGTGCGCCGGTAGCGGCCTTCGTCGACCGACTCGACACCGGGGATGGCACGCGCCGCGAGATACCGGATCGTCGTCGTCCAGTCGAGCGGGGGCCGGTACACCAACCGCACGCTCAGGCCGGCGTCGCCGGGGATGCGGTCGTTGCGGCGGCGGCGTTCCCGCAGCCCGGTGGGCGGGTAGCGGAAGATGTCGAGCATCGTCCGGTTGAACTGCCGCAGGCTGGTGAACCCGGCTGCGAACGCGATCTCCGCCACCGAGAGGTCGGTCTCGTCGAGCAGGCGGCGGGCAAAGTGCGCCCGGCGTGAGCGCGCGATCGCGATCGGCGACGCCCCGACGTGGGTGTCGAAGAGGCGGCGCAAGTGGCGCGGGCCGACCCCGAGGCGGGTGGCGAGCTCGTCGACGCTGGCCTCGTCGAGCGCGCCCTGGCCGATGAGGTGCAGCGCCCGGCACACCACCTCGGACGGGCCCAGCCAGTCGGGCCACCGCGGGCCCTTGTCGGGCCGGCACTGCAGGCACGGCCGGAATCCGGCGGCCTCGGCGGCGGCGGCGAACTCGTAGTCGCGGACGTTCTCCTGCTTGGGTTTTCCGGCGCAGCCCGCCCGGCAGTAGATGCCGGTGGTGACGACGCCGCTGAAGCGGCTCACGCTCCTGTTCTACGCCCTCTCGAGAGGGGTGTCTGGCCACATTCGGACCTCCCTCATGGCCTCGCTCGCTGCGGGCGGGGCCATCCAGAAAGGGATTGGCCGGCCCGCGGGCGCTCGCTCGGCGCCAAAAGTCGCTTTGCGCAAGTGGGTCGTGCCGTTACTCCGCCGCACCGTGGCGGCCGGCGCCTTCGGCGAAGCGGGCGGCGCCGGCGAGGACTTCACCGTCGGCGAGCACCTCGAGGCCCCGGCGCAGCTCGTTGCGCAACGCGTCCGGCTCGGTCAACCCCCACTGCTCGATGGCCGAGAGCCGGTCGCTGCGCATGCAGGCCTGGGGCAGGGCGGCCAGCGCCTGCGCCAGCTCCCGCGCGCCGTCGAGCGCACCACCCGGCTCCGTGACCCGGTCGACCAGGCCCATGGTGCGCGCCTCCTCACCGGCAACGCCCCGGCCGGTCAGGATCAGGTCGAGGGCGCGGCCGTGCCCGATGAGCCGGGGCAGCCTCACAGTGCCGAGG
>JACDBD010000030.1 GCA_013695115.1 Actinomycetota bacterium
TGTCATGGGTGACACGAGTTGCGGGACCCATGGGTCCCATTGCCGCCACCGTCTCGGCTGCGGTCAATCCAATGGATTGATGACCTTGGCGACCTCGGCCTCGGCTGCTTCCTGGGCTTCGGTCCACGCTTCGGCCATCTGCTCGGGGTCGTCGCGCAGCGGCACCAGTTCGCGGGCCTGAGCCTCGTTCGCGGGCTCGTGTCACCAATTGGTAACACTTGGTAACGCGAGCCCCAACTCGCGGGCCTGCCTCTCATTCGCAGGACTGGTCGCAGTATGGAATCGGTGTTTGAGCAGGTCAGAGGCAGTGAACTTCCCAACTCCGCAGGCTCCGTCTCCCTCCGCTGGCCGCCGAAATCACACGGCGGGGAGAGAAGGTGCTCATTAGCCGATCCTGTGATGCTTGCGGTCGCCCCTGCACCTGTTAGCTTCCGCCTCGCAGCACCAGTTGGACGAGACCGCCCCTGGGCGGCAAAGGAGAGCGGTCATGCAGAGCACGGTCGGTTCGCGTCGTGCGCGTGTTCGCCGACGCTTCGCCATCGGCGGCGTCGGATTTGTGGCGATTGTCACCACTGTGGGGAGCGTCGGCCCCCTTGGGGCGTCCGGTCAGGAACAGAAGGTGGACATTTGCCACCGCACCAACAGTGTCACCAATCCCTGCACGACGATTAACGTCAATGTATCTTCGGTAGACGGCATCTCCGGTAATAGCGGTGGTCAACCTGATCACTTCGGTGAGCACACAGGCCCGTTGGTGACAACGGAGGCAGAGGCCCAGGCGCTCAAGGATGCCGGGACTGAATGGGGTGACATCATCCCGCCGGTCGCAGGGCACCAGGGTTTGAACTACGCGGGCGGGGGTCAGGCCATCCTCGAGAACGACTGCAAGTACGTCACACCGCCGCCGACGACTGTGCCGACGACGACGACTGTGCCGACGCGGGCAGCTCCGCCGCCGCCTCCGGTGGTGGGGGCGCCGAGGTTCACCGGATAGCCGTCCCAAACGATCAACTGCGCAGAGAGGCCCCGTCCGAAAGGGCGGGGCCTCTGGCGTTCACGCAACGGTGCGGTGGTAATCGTCGACGTTGTACCAGTCGGAGCGTGGGTGGTGTCCGCGTCCATCGTGGCGGCGCTGACGAGGGCGTCGACCCGCCTGAGCGCTCTGAGCGAGCCGCGCACGGCGACTAATCCCGGGCCTCACCGCTCACCGACATCCCTGGACTTTCCGCCGGTGGCACAGCGCATGGGTCCCGCCAACCCCGAGGACTGGTCAAAGTACGGGTTGCGTCAATAATCTCGGCGAGGACTCGGCGGGCGGGGGGCTGCCACGATGATCGCGCCGGCGGAGATCATCGGTGTCGCCTGCCTCGTCGTCGGTGCGTTGCTGTTCGGCGTCCCCTTCGCCGTCGACTGGGTGCGCAACCCGACTTCCGACGCGAATGCTCGCCTCGACCGGATCACGTCCTTCCGCAAGAACCCGTTCGGGTGCCTGGCCTATGGCTTCGGGATGCTCCTTGCGGTCGCCGGGATCGTCACGCTGGTCCTCATCGCTCCGAACGTCGGCGACCCCGAGGAGGGTGACCCTTGCGAGGCGGGCGAGCGGCCTCCGAGCGGTTTCGAGTGCGAATGACGCGTTAGGTCTTGGCCGGCTCGGCCGTCGCCGTGAGCTTGTCGACGAGGTGGGCGGGCACGGGGTCGTAATGCGAGTGCTTGACCTCGAAGAGACCCCGACCACCGGTCATGGACCGGAGGTCGATGGCGTAGCGCAGGATCTCGGAGGTCGGGATCATCGCCACGATCTCGACGTGGCCCCGGCCGATCGAGCTCGCGCCCTGGATCCGGCCGCGCTTCGAGTTGAGGTCACCCATGATGTCGCCCTGGCTCGCTTCGGGCGCGATGACGACCAGCTCACTGATCGGCTCGAGCAGGATCGGGCCCGCCTTGGCCATGGCCTCCTTGAACCCGAGTGACCCCGCCATCTTGAAGCTCATCTCGGACGAGTCGACCGAGTGGTACTTGCCGTCGAAGCACTCGACCTGCACGTCGACCACCGGGAAGCCGAACACGCCGCCGTTCTGCATCGTCTCGATGACGCCCTTCTCGACCGCGGGGATGAACTGCCGCGGGATCGCGCCGCCGACGATGCTGTCGACGAACTCGAAGCCCGCACCGCGCTCGAGCGGCTTCACCCGCACGAACGCCACGCCGAACTGCCCGTGGCCGCCGGTCTGCTTCTTGTACTTGCCCTCGGCCTCGGCTTCCTCCGTGATCGTCTCGCGGTAGGGAACCTTGAGGTCGTCGGTCGTCACCTCGACACCGAGCTTGCGGTGGAGGCGCTCGATCGCGATCGAGACGTGGGTCTCGCCCATGCCGCGCAGCAGGGTCTGCTTGGTCTCGGAGTTGCGTTCGACGCGCAGCGCGGGGTCCTCGTCCTGGAGACGGTGGAGCGCGGTCGCGAGTTTGTCCTCGTCGCCCTTCGACTTCGGCCGGATCGCGACCGCCAGCACAGGCTCCGGTGCCTCGAACGGCTCGACGTCGGCCTCGGCCCCGCGGGCGCCGAGCACGTCGCCGGTGGCGGTGTCGGAGAGCTTGGCGACGGCGGCGATGTCGCCTGCCGGGACCTCCGACGTCGGCTCCTGCTCCTTGCCCCGGATCGTCGAGAGCTGGTGGAGTCGCTCGTCCGCGCCGCTGCGGCTGTTGACCAGGTGGGCGTCGGTCTTCACGCTCCCTTGGAGGACCTTGAACAGGTTCACCCGGCCGACGTACGGGTCGACGATGGTCTTGAACACGAACGCGACGGGCTCGCCATCCTCGACCAACGGCTGTGGTCCCTCCTCGACGATGAAGCGCGCCAGGCGGTCGACACCGATGAGCTTGCTCCCGCTCCCGCACAACACCGGGAACACACTCGCCTCGGCGATGCCCTTGGCCAGGGCGGCCTGGAGCTCCTTGACCTCGATCTGCTCGTCGGAGAGATAGCGCTCCATGAGGTCGTCGTCGGCGACGACGATGCCCTCGACGAGGGCGTCGTGGACGCGGTGCTCCTCGGGCTCCATGTCGTCGGGGACCGGGCCCTCGGTGCCCGTGCCGCTGTCGCCGTCATAGGTGATGGCGGAGTCGCTCAGCAGGTCGACGACACCGTGGAAAGCGGTCTCCTCGCCGATCGGGAGTTGAAGGGGCGCGACGCCGGCACCGAACTTGGTCTTGAGCTCGTCGAGTGTGCGGGAGAAGGAGGCGCGCTCACGGTCAAGCTTGTTGATGAAGACCGCCCGCGGGAGCCCGCGGTCCTCGGCGAGCCGCCACGCCGCCTCGGTCTGCACCTCGACGCCTTCGACCGCCGACACGACGAACACCGCGAGATCGGCGGCCCGCAGCGCCGCGGCCACGTCGCTCACGAAGTCGGCGTAGCCGGGGGTATCGATCACGTTGACCTTGTGACCATCGTGCTCGAACGGAGCCATCGCCAGCGACACCGAGATCTCCCGGCGCGCCTCTTCGGGGTCGAAGTCGCACACGGTGTTGCCGTCCTCGACCTTGCCGAGGCGGGGGATCGCGCCGGCGACGAA
>JACDBD010000046.1 GCA_013695115.1 Actinomycetota bacterium
CGTCAGGCGTCGGCCAGCGCGGCGCGGACCGAGGCGAGGAACGGTGCGATCTCTCCGGGCGCGCGCACCGACCGTGCCGGCGTCACCGACAGGACCGTGACGCCCAAGTCGCGCAATGCGGGCACGCGCGCCATCGTGCGGTCGAGGTCGACGCCGCCGTCGTCGGTGGTCGCGATCGCAAGACCGGCCCGTACGCCGACGGTCGCGGGGTCGCGTCCGATGGCGGCGCAGGCGACACGGATGTGCGCGATCCCCTGCGCCAGCTCGTCGTCGGGCATCACGCCGATCGGAAGCCAGCCCGCGCCCAGTTCGGCGACGCGCCGGGCGGTCGCCTCGTTCGCGCCGCCCCCGAACCAGACCGGAACTCCCCCGGGTTGGAGCGGCCGGGGCTCGCACCACATGTCCGTGAACGCCACCGTGGGCGACGAGAACGACACCGGCGGATCCTGAATCCACAGCGCCTGGCAGGCGCGCACGCCGTCGTCCATCCGAGCGGCACGATCGCCGAACGGCACCCCCGACGCCTCGTACTCTTCGCGCTGCCAGCCGGTGCCGACGCCGAGGTCGAGCCGGCCCCGGCTCAGGACGTCGAGCGTCGCCGCCGTCTTCGCCAGCAGCACGGCCGGGCGCAGCGGCGCGATCACGACGCCGGTCGAGAGCCGCACCCGCTCGGTCGCCCCCGCGAATGCGGCCAACGCCGTCATCGGCTCGAGCCACGGCTCCTCGGGCCCGAACGGGAACCGTCCGAACGGGTAGCGATCGAGGCGCGTTCCCATCACGACGTGGTCGGGCAGGACGAGCTGATCGACGCCGGCCTCGTCCACTGCGCGCGCGACGTCGATCACGGCGGCGAGATCGTTGCCGAACAGGCGGGTCAGCCCCGAGATCGTGACCGACAGCTTCAATAGGCTCTCCTCACCGACAGATCAACGGGCGGATCATAGGAGTCTCATGCCACGCCTCGATGCGAAGGTCGCCCTGATCACCGGCGCTGCCAGCGGGATCGGTCGCGTGGCGGCCGAGCTGTTCGCGGCCGAAGGCGCCCGCGTGGTCATCGCCGACGTGGTCGAGGCCGATGGCTCCGCCGCGGTCGACGCGATCACACGCGCCGGCGGACACGCCGCGTTCGTCCGCGCCGACGTGTCGAAGACGGAGGACGCGGCGGCGATGGTCCGCTTCGCCGTCGAGACGTTCGGTGGATTGCACGTGCTCTACAACAACGCCGGCATCCTTCCGCCCGACGACGCCGGGACCCTCGCCACCCCCGACGACACCTGGGACCGGGTCATGGCCGTCAACCTGAAGGGCGTCTGGCTGGGCTGCAAGCACGGGATCCCCGCGCTCCTCGAATCCGGTGGTGGCGCGATCGTGAACGTGTCGTCGCTGGTCGCGCTCATGGGGTCGGCGGTGCCGCAGATCGCGTACACCGCCAGCAAGGGCGGGGTCCTCGCGATGACCCGCGAGCTGGCGGTCGAGTACTCCCGCCGGGGCATCCGCGCCAACACGTTGTGCCCGGGGCCGATCGACACCCCGCTCATGGCCGAGCTCATGGCCGACCCGCAGTGGGCGGCGCGCCGGCTGGTGCACATCCCCATGGGCCGGCCGGGCCAGGCGGCCGAGATCGCCAAGGCGGCGCTGTTCCTCGCCTCCGACGAGTCGTCGTTCATGACCGGCGCCACCCTCGTGGTCGACGGCGGGATCACCGCCGCGTACGTCACGCCCGAGTAGGAGAATGGGCCCATGACGCTCGAACCGCCGCCTCTCCAACGACCGCCTCTCCAACCACAGCCTCTCCAACGACCGCCTCTCCAACGACAGGGCCTCGAGCAGAAGATCCGCGCCGGCGACGTCGACACCGTCCTGGTGGTCTTCCCCGATCTCCAGGGACGGCTCATCGGCAAGCGGGTCACCGGCCACTTCTTCCTCGACGATGTGCTCGGCGGCGCCGGCGGCGTCGAGGCGTGCAACTACCTGCTGGCGGTGGACGTCGACATGGAGCCGCTCCCGGGCTACCGCTTCGCCAACTGGGAGCAGGGCTACGGCGACTTCACGCTCCGTCCCGACTTCGCGACGTTGCGGCTGGTCCCATGGCTGGAGAAGACCGCGCTCGTGCTGTGCGACCTGCTCGACGAGGAGACGGCCGAGCCGGTCGAGGTCTCCCCCCGGCGGATCCTCCAGCGCCAGATCGAGCGGGCCGCCGACGCCGGCTACGCGATCAAGTGCGGGTCGGAGCTCGAGTTCTATCTGTTCAAGGACTCGTACGACGACGCCGCGGCCAAGGGCTACTCCGGGCTCACCCCGCACTCGACCGTCATCGAGGACTACCACATCCTCCAGACGACGAAGGACGAGTACCTCATCCGCCAGATCCGCAACGCGATGGATGCCGTCGGCGTGCCCGTCGAGTTCTCGAAGGGTGAGGCCGGTCGGGGGCAGCACGAGATCAACCTGCGATACGCCGGCGCGCTGGAGATGGCCGACCGCCACACCATCTACAAGAACGGCGCCAAGGAGATCGCCGCGCTCAACGACCGGTCGATCACGTTCATGGCCAAGTACTCGATGGACGAGGTCGGCTCCTCGTGCCACGTGCACTCCAGCCTGTGGAGCACCGACGGCGACGGCCCGCTCGACTGGGAGGACGGCGCGCCCGATCATCTCTCGGAGCCGTTCCGCCACTACCTCGGCGGCCTGGTAGCGGCGAGTCGCGAGTTGTCCTACCTCTTCGCCCCGTACGTCAACTCCTACAAGCGCTACCAGCCGGGATCGTGGGCGCCGACCGCGGTGGTCTGGGGGAACGACAACCGCACCTGCGGGCTCCGCCTCGTGGGCCACGGCCCGTCGTTCCGGGTCGAGTCGCGCATCCCCGGCTCCGACTGCAACCCGTATCTCGCGTTCGCGGCGAACATCGCCGCCGGCCTGTACGGGATCGAGCACGGCCTCGACCCCGGTCCGGCGTTCCGGGGCAACGCCTACGAGGCTGCGGATGTCGCCCGGGTGCCGACCACTCTGGTCGAGGCCATCGCCGAGCTCGAACGGAGCGAAGTCGCGGTCAAGGCCTTCGGCGAGGACGTGCACTTCCACCTGCTGAACACGGCCAAGCAGGAGTGGGCCAGCTTCAATCGCGTCGTGACCGACTGGGAACGCCGCCGCAACTTCGAGATGATCTGATGGCGTCGCGCCCGCTGATCGCCGTTCCTGCCTACCCGGTGAAGCCGGGCCGGGTCCAGGGTTGGGCCGCGGCGGCGGTGGCCGCGCCCGACCCCTACCTCTATGCACTCCGACGCGCCGGCGCGCAGGAAGCCGTCGTCATGCCCGACGAGCTCGACGAGCGCGGAGCGCGGGAGCTGCTCGACCGCTTCGACGGCCTGCTCCTCCTCGGCGGCGGCGACCTCGACCCTGAGACCTATGGGCAGGCGCGCGCCGACGAGACCTACGGCGTGATCGGCCGGCGCGACGGGTTCGAGCTCCCGCTCGTCCGCGCCGCGGTCGTGCGCGGTCTTCCCACCCTCGCCATCTGCCGCGGCCACCAGGTCCTCAACGTCGCTCTCGGCGGCACGCTCGAGCAACACATCACCTCCGGTGACGTCTCGCACGGACTCCCCGGCGTCGAGGGCGGATCGGTGATGCACGACGTGCGCATCGCAGAAGGGTCACGGCTCGCGACGGCGATGGGAACGACCCGCACCCGGGTGTCGTCGCACCACCACCAGGCAGTTGAGAAGGTCGGCGACGGTCTCGACGCGGCGGCGTGGGCCGACGACGGGCTCGTCGAAGCCATCGAGCTCGCCGACGGCGACGCCTGGATCGTCGGCGTGCAATGGCACCCCGAGGACACCGCGGCCGAGGATCCGGTGCAGCAGCGCCTGTTCGACGCGTTCGCAGAGGAGAGCTCGCCGGGCTGATCCGTTACGGGACGAGCACGCCGTGTACGGGGGGCGTGTCGTCGGTCTCGCCCGCCATCGTCTGCACCAGGTACTCGGCCTCGTCGAGGTTGGCGACCGTGCGCGACAACTCCGCGAACGGATAACGGCGCGACGCGAGCAGATCGAAGGCGGCACGGTACGCGGCCGTGTCGACCCCGAGCGCGCCCAGGATCCTGAGCTCCTTCTGAACAATCGCGTCGGGCCAGATCTTCGCCGGATGCTCGGGGCCCCGGGTTCCCGCGAGCACGACCGTGCCACCCGTGCGCGCCAGCCCGATCGCCTGCGCGACCGCGTCGGGCGCCCTGGCGGTCACGTCGAGCACGACATCGGCTCGGTGGCCGGTCGCCTCGACGAGCACCCTGACGGCGTCCTGGCGCTCGACGTCGATCACGAGATCGGCGCCCATCGCCCGGGCGGCCTCGAGGCGGGACGCGTCGCGCTCGCCCCGCCCCGTCACCATGACGAACCCGGCGCCCGCCTCGTTGGCCGCGGCGACCGCCGACAGGCCGCGCACGCCCGGCCCCAGCACCGCCACGGTGTCACCCGCCTTCGTCC
>JACDBD010000067.1 GCA_013695115.1 Actinomycetota bacterium
ACCCCCGAGTTCCGCGAGCACCTGGCGCGCGTGCTCGTCCGCCGGGCACTCGAAATCACCGCTTGAGCGACGTCGCGGTCGCGGTCCTCGCCGCCGGGCGGGGCGAGCGCCTCGGCGGACGGACGCCCAAGCCACTGGTCACGCTGCAGGGCCGGCCGCTCGTCGCCTGGGCGCTCGACGCCGCTCTGGCGACGACGTTCCGGCCGGTCGTGCTCGTCGTCGGCCGGGGGGGCATGGCGGTGAGACGAGCCGCGCCCGCCGGCGTGGTGGTGGTGCGGGCGCGGAAGTGGCGCCAGGGGATCGCGCGCAGCCTCTGGGCGGGGCTCGAGGCGCTGGACCACTGGGCTCGGGTGGGCGCGGTGTGCATCGGGCTTGCCGACCAGCCGCTCGTCGGAGCCGAGGCATACCGGCGGCTGGCCGCCGCCCACCGCGATGGCGCCCGGTTGGCGGTCGCAACGTACGACGGCACCCGCGGGAACCCGGTGCTCCTCGACCGCTCGCTCTGGGGGGAGGCGCGCAAGCTGCGCGGCGACCTGGGCGCGCGCGCCCTCATGGACCACCATGCGGTGACCGAGGTCGACTGCACCGGTACCGGTGACCCGATCGACGTCGATACGCTCGCGGACCTCGGCGATCTCGAGCGCCGGCTGGAGGATGGATGAAGATCGAGGACCGCTTCCGGGTGAACCTTCCCCTTGAGGAGGCGTGGCGGGTCCTCCTCGACATCGAGCGGATCGCGCCGTGCATGCCCGGGGCCGAGCTCCAGGAGGTCGAGGGCGACGAGTACCGCGGCGTCGTCAAGGTGAAGGTGGGGCCGATCACCGCGCAGTACAAGGGGGTGGCGAAGCTGGCCGAGGTCGACGAGGGCGCGCACCGAGCCGTCATCGACGCCCAGGGTCGCGACACGAGAGGCCAGGGCAACGCAAAGGCCTTGATCACAATGGCGCTCGCGCCCGATGGCGACGGCACCGAGGTGAGCATCGACAACGACGTCACCGTCACCGGCAAGGTGGCGCAGTTCGGGCGGGGCGTCATGGCCGACGTGTCAACCAAGCTCCTGGGGCAGTTCGTGGAGTGCCTCGAGTCGCGGGTCCTGAGCGGTGCACCGCCGCCCACCGACACCGGCGAGCCTCGGGAGGTCGCGCCCGTCGACCTGCTGCGCACCGCCGGCGCGCCCGTGCTCAAGCGGCTGGTGCCGGCAGTGATCGTGCTGGCGGCGGTCGTGGTCGTGCTGGTCCTGCTGCTGCGGTGATGAGCAGAATGGCTACGACGGTCATCATGCGTCTCGTTGCGGTGACGGCCGCGATCACGGTCCTCGCCGCGCCGGCGGCGGCGGCGTCGGGGCAGGCGCCGGACTCGTGCGACCTCCTGAAGCGCGCCGAGATCGAGGAAATGCTCGGGCAGGAGGTGGCCAAGCCCGAAGGCCTGGGCGAGATCTGTTACTGGCAGATCGGTGACCCCGACGCCACCGAAGAGGCGATCGGCATGACCCTGCTGGTCGAGCGGGGGAAGGGCGCGAAGGCCGGCTACAACAAGGGCCTGGACGCGCTCAACCCGCAGGTCCTGGTGGAGATCGACGGTCTCGGGAAGGACGCCTATTTCGCCATCGGCTCACTGGCGGTACTCAAGAACAAGAAGACCGCCTTCTACATCTCCGGGGTCTTCGACCAGGCCCAGGCCGAAGCGCTCGCTCGCATCGTTCTCGACAAGCTCTAACTCTCCTGGTCGCACTCGCTTCGCCCGCCGCTCCCACACGCAGCCGGCGGTGAGGGGATCGGGGGACCCGGCCCCCTCGTCACGCGATGGCAGCTCCTCCAGCGCGCCGGGATCCACCAACCGCCCTGGCTGCGCCCATAACATCGAACTCGTGTTCGATCCGGCGGGCCCGGTGCTGGGCATCGACCCGGGCGTCTCCTGCTGTGGCTACGGCGCGGTGCGCCGCCAAACCGGCGCGAGCTCCTGGGAGGCGGTTGCCTGCGGCGTGATCCGCACGCCGACCGCCGATCCGCTCCCGGCCCGCCTCGCCGCGCTCGAGCACGAGCTGGCCACGCTGGTCGACGAGCTCCGCCCGGCGGCGATGGCCGTCGAGCGGGTGCTGTTCCAGGCGAACGTGCGTACCGCGATGTCGGTGGGTCAGGCCAGCGGCCTCGCGCTGGCGGTGGCGGCGCGGGCCGGTGTCCCCGTCACCGACTACAGCCCCAACGAGGTGAAGCTCGGCGTCGTCGGGTACGGCGGCGCGGCCAAGGAGCAGGTACAGGAGATGGTCGCCCGGGTGCTCGGGCTCGACGCCCCACCCCGTCCCGCCGACGCGGCCGACGCGCTCGCGCTGGCGGTGTGCCACGCCTGGGGCGGTGGGCTCCGATCCGCGGTGCACGCCGCGCTCGTGAAGCAGGGAGCGGAGCGACCCATGAAGGCGGATTCCCGGTGATCGGGTCGGTCCGAGGGAGCGTGCTCGAGCGCTCGCCGACGGGCGAGGTGCTGGTCGAGGTGGGAGGCGTCGGCTACCGGGTGCTGGTGCCCATGAGCGCGGTGCCGTCGCTGAGCCCGGGCGCGGGCGCGTTCCTCTTCACCCACCTGCACGTCCGTGACGACGCCCTGGTGCTCTACGGTTTCCCGACGCGCGCGGAGCGCGACACGTTCGAGGTCCTGGTCGGGGCGACCGGCGTGGGCCCGAAGCTCGCGCTCGGGATCCTCTCCGTGCACTCCCCGGCGGCGCTGCGGCGGGCGCTGATCGACGACGACGTCGACGCGCTGACGCTGGTGCCGGGCGTCGGCAAGCGCACCGCCCAGCGGCTGCTGATCGAGTTCAAGGCCCGCCTCGACGTGCCCGACTTCGAGCCGGTCGAGGCCGCCGCTCCGCCGACGGCGCGGGCGGAGGTGCGGGGCGCGCTCGCCGGTCTCGGGTACGAGCCCGACGAGATCCGTGACGTCCTCGCCCAGCTCGAGGCCGACGGCCCGGTGGAGGACCTCCTGCGCGACGCCCTCAAGCTCCTCGCGGTCTCGCGTGTCTAGGGAGCCGGCCGTGTCGAGAGAAGAGGTGCTGCGAGCCACGGCGGAGCCGGCCGAGGTGGCCGAGGAGACGACCCTGCGGCCGCGATCCCTCGACGAGTTCGTGGGTCAGGCGCGCCTCAAGGAGCACCTCGAGATCCTGCTCGCCGCCGCCCGCCAGCGACGCCAGGCTGCCGACCACCTGCTGTTCGCGGGCCCGCCCGGCGTGGGCAAGACCACACTGGCGGGGATCGTCGCCGCCGAGCTCGGCGTCGGGTTGCGCGTCACCAGCGGTCCCGCCCTCGAACGGGCCGGTGACCTTGCCGCCATCCTCACGAATCTCGACGACGGCGACGTGCTCTTCGTCGACGAGGTGCACCGCCTCCCCCGCATCGTCGAGGAGGTCCTGTACCCGGCGATGGAGGACTTCCAGCTCGACATCGTCATCGGGAAGGGCCCGTCGGCGCGCTCGATCCGCCTCGACCTGCCCCGCTTCACGCTGGCGGGCGCGACCACCCGGACCGGGCTCATCACCGGACCGCTGCGCGACCGCTTCGGGTTCGTCGCCCGCCTCGACTACTACGCGCCCGACGAGCTCGTTGCCATCGTGAGTCGGACCGCCGGGATCCTGGGGGTCCCGCTCGCGCCCGAAGGCGCGGTCGAGATCGCGCAACGCGCCCGGGGTACGCCCCGCATCGCCAACCGGCTCCTCAAGCGGGTGCGCGACTTCGCCGAGGTGCGATCGGACGGAACGGTGAGCGCGGCGACCGCCCGTGAGGCACTCGCGCTCTTCGAGGTCGACGAGCGCGGCCTCGACAAGGTCGACCGGGCGATCCTCACCGCGCTGTGCGACACCTTCGCCGGCCAACCCGTCGGCCTCAACACGTTGGCGGTGGCGGTCCACGAGGAGCCCGAGACCGTCGAGGACGTGTACGAGCCGTTCCTCCTCAAGCAGGGTCTGCTGCAGCGCACGCCCCGGGGCCGGGTGCCGACGGCATCGGCCTTCGCGCACCTCGGGCTCGAGGTGCGACCGGGCAAGCCCGACACCTCGTCCAGCCTGTTCGACGGATAGCATCGCCAGCGTCTCGGGCACTCCGTCCGAAGGAACCACATGCCCATCGGCCTCCTGTATCTGGTTCTCCTCGTCCTCGCGTTCTTCCTGCTGGTCGTACTCCCGCAGCGCCGCCAGCTCGCCGCGCACCGCGCCCTCGTCAACAGCCTGAAGGTCGGCGACGAGATCATCACCACCGGCGGGATCCACGGGACCATCCGCGGGGTGGACGAGACCATCCTGCACGTCGAGGTCGCCGACGGCGTCGAGTTGCGGCTCGCCCGCGGCGCGGTTGCCTCTCGGGTCGGACCGCGGCCGGACGAGATCACGGCCGAGGAGGCCGAGGGCCGGGTCGATCCCGGCGAGGGCGGCTGACCCCAGGCTGTGCGCAAGTACGTCGTCTATCTCGTCGTCGTGTTCGTCGTCGTGCTCGGCGCGCTGGTCGCCACCATCGTGAGGGGCCAGAGCCCGGTGCTCGGGCTCGACCTGCAAGGGGGCGTCTCGGTCCGGCTCGTCCCGGTCGGTGATCCGCCCTCGGGGTCGCTCGACGTCGCCGTGGACATCATCCGCAACCGGGTCGACGCCCTCGGCGTGGCGGAGTCCGAGGTCACCAAAGAGGGCAACAACATCGTGGTGAACCTTCCGGGCGTGAAGGACCGCGACAAGGCCCAGCGCATCGTCGGCCGCACCGCCGAGCTCCGATTCCGGCCCGTGCTCGCCGAGGTGCCGCCGTTGGAGGAGAAGCCGCCCGAGACCACGACCACCACCGGCGACCCGGCGACGTCGCTCCCGCCCGACTCGACGACGACCACGACCACGACGACGCCGGCCAACGACGAGGCCACGAGGGCGGCGGTGCAGGCGGCGCTCGATGTCTGCACCAGCGGCGACCTCGAGGGTGCCTTGACCCAGTTGACCGCGATCCCGGCGGAGATCCCGAATACGAGGGTCGCCGACGATAAGGCCAAGGCGTGCGTGGTCCTGCCGCTCTTCCGGTCGGAGGACGACGAGCCGGCGGCGCGGTACCTGCTCGGGCCGGCGTGCGTCGACCAGGAGTGCACCGGCGGCACCTTCACGGGGAAGGACATCAGCGGGGCCGACACGGAGTTCCAGTCGGGCCAGGGCTACGCGGTGAACGTCGACTTCAAGGATTCGGGCGCGGAGAAGATCAACGGGTTCGCGGGGAGGATGTTCGGGCTCCAGCCGCCCCAGAACCAGATGGCGATCACGCTCGACGGCATCGTGCAGTCGGCCCCGGCCTTCCAGGACAGCACGTTCCCCGATCGCACCGTGTCGATCACGGGCGGCTTCTCCCGTAGCGAGGCCGAGGACCTCGCCCGACTCCTCCGCTACGGCGCGCTCCCGGTGCGCTTCGACGAGAGCCAGCAGACGGTCGAGAACGTGTCGCCGACCCTCGGCAAGGACCAGCTGCGAGCGGGCATCGCCTCCGGCCTCATCGGCATCGCGCTCGTCTCGCTCTACATGTTCCTGTACTACCGGCTCCTCGGGCTGGTCGTGCTGGTGGGCCTGGCGCTGACGGCGGCCGCGACGTACTCGCTGATCTCCTATCTGGGCGATTCGATCGGACTCGCGCTCACCCTGGCCGGCGTCACCGGACTGATCGTGTCGGTGGGCGTCACGGTCGACTCGTACGTCGTGTACTTCGAGCGCCTGAAGGACGAGGTGCGCAGCGGCAAGACGGTGCGGTCGTCGGTCGACCGGGGCTTCGCCCGCTCGTTCCAGACGATCCTGGCCGCCGACCTGGTGTCGCTCATCGGCGCGGCGGTGCTGTACGCGCTGGCGATCGGATCGGTGCGCGGCTTCGCCTTCTTCCTCGGACTGGCGACGCTGCTCGACCTCGTCGTCGCCTACTTCTTCATGCATCCGCTGGTCGTGCTCCTGGCCCGACGCCCCGGGTTCCTCCGTGCCCGCTACGTAGGCATCGCCTCCGGCCTCGACGCCCAGGAGGCCTCCACATGAGCCCGCGCACATGAGCCCGCGGCACACGTTCTCCGACATCATCCACGAGCGCACCAACTTCGACTTCGTCGGGCGGGCGTGGCGGTGGGCCCTCCTGTCGGGGGCGGTGATCGTGATCTGCCTCGTGTCGCTCACCACCCGGCAACTCAACCTCGGCATCGACTTCGAAGGCGGGACGTCGTGGCTGTTCGCGGTCGAGGGGAAGAGCCCGTCGGTGGACGACGTGCGCGACACGTTGCGACCGCTCGGGTTGGCCGACGCCAAAGTGCAGATCCTGGGCAGTGATTCGGTGCGGGTCCAGGCCGAGGAGCTCCCGCCGGCCGAGCAGGAGCGGGTCACGGATGCG
>JACDBD010000124.1 GCA_013695115.1 Actinomycetota bacterium
GTCGTGTAGCCCGCGTCCTGGAGCGCCGCCGGGAGGGTCGTGCGCTCGCGCTCCAACGCTCCGTACCCGCCGTCGGGCGGCTCGTTGCCGAGGACGCCGTGGTTGTGGGCGTACTGGCCGGTGAGCAGGGTGGCACGCGACGGGCAGCAGAGCGGGTACGAGACGAAGCTGTTGGTGAACGTGACGCCCCGCTCGGCCAGGAGCTCGCGCACGTTCGGCATGACCCGCATCGACTCGACGGTCTGGTCGTCGGTCATGATCACGACGACGTTCGGGCGGAGGTCGAGAAAGTCGCCCGACGCGCAGCCTCCGAGCGAAGATGCCGCGACGAACGCGGCGACGAGGGCGGCCCGGACCCGCATCCCCGGGTGTCTAGCCCAGACGGAACCGGGGCAGGCCGACGTCGGCTTCGAGCCGGTCGCAGGCCAGCGTGACCCGTGCACCCACGCGCAGGGTCTCCTGCGTGGCGTCGACGATGTTGGTGACCAGCTGCACCGGCTCCCCCTCGGTGCCGTCGACCTCCACCACCGCACGTTGTAGGGCGCGACGGTCCCCCACCGCCGGGTGCAGCTGCTGCACCACCAGGTGTAGGTGAACACGCGTCCCGTGCCCGGCAGCCTGTCCCACTCCGAGTCGAGCGCCCGGCAGCGGTAGCAGCCTTCCGTCGGAGGGTGACGGTGGGCACCGCACTCCGTGCAGCGCTGGACGTCGAGCCGGCCCTGGGCGGCGGCGCGCCAGAACCCGGCGTTGGTGCGATTGACCAGAGGCAGAGGCAGCCCGGCGGGAAGGTAGGGCGCGCCCTCGCGGACCGCGATCATGCGCTCGCGGTGGCGCCGGGAAGCTCGAGCCCGTAGAGCCGCGCGGTCGTGTCGAACGTGATGCGGCATCCGGGCGCCTGCCCTCGAGGCGGGCGCGGTGAGCGACCGCAACGTGCGGGCGATCGACATCGTCCCCACCATCGCCGACCTGATCGGGCGCCGATCCGCCGTGGAAGGTCGACGGCATCTCGGCGGTGGGGACGCGGACCCGGCCCGGAGCCACCAAGGAGTTCCTCAACTCGTGGGCCCAGGGCGGCACCGAGAAGCCCGGCGCCCGCCGGGCGGTCGACGCCCGCGTCGGCAACGCCTACCTGCGCGAGCACACCATCAACCGGTTCCGGGGCGCGGGCGATCCGACTGGGCGCTGCACCGGTTCGGTCCGCACCCCGAGCTCGTGGGAAGACGCGTCGAGGAGCTCACCGTGTCGTCCGAGCCGGCGGGCACCGTGCATCTCGCTCAGCACGAGCGCTTCGACGACGTCGACTCGTCGAGCGGCATCCTCCCCGGCGAGGTGTGGGGCACGGTCGACGGCGTCGACGACTCCTCCGATCCCGTCGTGGCGGTGGCGCTTAACGGCACGATCGCGGCGACGACCCGGATCGCTGGTCGTACCGACGGCGTCCAGCTCACGGCGCTGCCCCCCGAGCGGCTCTGGCACGACGGCCGTAACGACGTGGTGGTGTTCCTGCTCCGGGAGACGGCGGGCGGCGTAGAGCTCAGTCCGCTCAGCCCGACGTAGCCCGACGCTCCGCGCAGCCGACGAGCGCCGCCGCCGCGTTACGGTGCGGCCGCTTGATCGCTTACCGGATGAGCCGCTTCGCCGGCCGCCTCGCTGCCGTGGCCGCGGTGGCGTTCGGCGTTCGTGTCGCCTATGTGCTCGCCCTGGGCCGGGACATCAAGTTCGGTCTCGACGCGGTGTGGTACGAGCTGGTGTCGGCGACGATCGCTTCCGGGGACGGCTTCGTCGACCCCGGGCTCTTCTTCGGCCGTGGCGTCGCCGTCCCGACTGCCTTCCGGCCTCCCCTCTACCCCGGCTTTCTCGCCGTGGTCAACAAGACCGTCGGCCACACGAGCCTCACGTTCCAGCTCGTCGGCTGCGTGACCGGCGCCGTGACCGTCGTGCTCGTGGGTCACCTGGGCCGGCGTGTCGGGGGGCCCGCGGTGGGCCTCTGCGCCGCGTGCTTGGCCACCGTGTACCCGGTGCTCATCGCGATCGATGCTTCCATCATGAGCGAAACGATCTACGTCCCGCTCGTGACCGCCAGTGTCCTGGCCGTGTACCGCGCGCTGGAACGACCGACCTTCCTGCGCTGGGCGGTGGTCGGTGCACTGGTCGGCCTCAGCGTGCTGGCACGGGGCGACGGGATCCTGCTCGTCCCGCTCCTGATCGCGCCGGCGGGCATGCTCGCCAGGGGCGTGGCCCCGACCCGGCGTCTGCTGCTGACCGGCGCCTCTCTGCTCGCGGCCGCCCTCGTCATCGCACCATGGGTGCTCCGCAACGAGGCGCGTGTCGGACGGCCCACGCTCGCGACGCTGGATGTTGCCACGGCCATCGCCGGCGCCAACTGCCCCGCCACCTACTACGGGCGCAGGATCGGCTCGTGGGAGCACGGCTGCACCGTGCGAC
>JACDBD010000139.1 GCA_013695115.1 Actinomycetota bacterium
CTCGTGGTTGGCCCCCGGCGAGGCCGCCAACGCCGTCGTCCGGGTGGCCGGCAGCCAGGCCGTGGATGTCAACGTGGTGGCGCACCAGGTGATTGACTCGCGCACCGAGTTCGAGGAGACCCTGACCGGCGATGGTCTCGGTTCGGTGGCGGATCAGGTCTCGTTCCCACTTGCCGCGCTCCCCTCGTCGGAGGCGGGGACGGTCGTCCTCCCCCTCGGGATCCAGGATCCCGCCGCGCTGCGGGACCCGGCCCGGCTCCAGCTCAGCCGCACCGGCATCTACCCGATCGAGCTCGAGCTGCGCGACGCCGAAGGCAACGCGCTGGCGGAGTTCGTCCTGCCGCTCGTGGTCGTGGCGCCGGGGCCGGCCGGGACCCCGACGGTGGGCGAGAAGCTGCGGGTGGCGTGGGTCTGGCCGCTGGTGGCGGACCCCGCGATCCTGCCCGACGGCAAGCCCGACGCCGAGGTCGTCGCCGAGTTGCAGGCCGCGGGCCGCCTCGGCGTCCAAGCCGACGCCCTCGCCGGCGCCCCCGACATCCCGGTGACGCTCGCGCCCGGTCCGGAGACGCTCGAGGCGTGGACGGGCCTGGCGCGCCAGGACGAGTCGCTGGCTCCGAGCCTGGCCTCGGTGCAGGCCGCGCTCGGAACGAACCAGGTGCTCTCCGGGCCCTACGTCCCGATCAACATCCCCTCGCTCATCGCCGGCGGCTTCGGCGCCGAGGTCGGGGCCGAGCTGGCGCGCGGGAACGAGACGCTCGGCTCGCTCCTCGGCACCCGCCTCGACCCCCGCACCGCCCTGCCCGGCCCGACCGACGCGGCTTCGTTCGTGGCGTTGCGCGACGGCAACGTCGACCGGCTGATCGTCGACGGCGACGCGCTGGTCCCGATGGACTCGCGGCTCACGCCGGCCCAGCCGGTCGCGCTCGAGCTCCAGGGACGGGTCGCGACCGCGGTCGTCTCCGACCCCGGGCTGGGCGCCCCCCTCACCGCCGACCTCTCGCCCGCGCTCCGCGCCCAGCAGTTCCTGGCCGGGCTGGCGATGGTCGCGCTCGAGCAGCCCAACGTGGTCCGGGGCGTCGCGGTCGTGAACCCCCGCGGCTGGGAGGCCCCCGCCCCGTTGCTCGACGCCGCGCTCGCGGGCCTGCGGGGGCACCCCCTCCTCGACCCCGTCGTCGTCGACCAGTGGCTCGACCAGGTGCCGCCCGCCACCGGCGATGACGGCGCGCCGGTGGTGCGCGAGCTCGAGCCCTACGCTCCCCCCGCACCGCCGGTGACGCCGGCGACCTTCCTCGACGCCGCCGGCCGGCTCGGCGGGCTCCGGTCGCTGATCGGCTCGGGCGATCTGCGCATCGCCCGCGGGGACAAAGCGCTTCGGATCGCGCTGTCGTCGGCGTGGGTCGGGGGCGCCGGTCGGCTCCGGGCGCAGGCCGAGCTCGGGGTGATCGACCAGTCGATCGATGAGGTGCTCTCCCGGATCCGCGTCCCCGTCGGGAGCACGGTCACCCTCACGGCGCGGAAGGGCAAGATCCCGGTCACGTTCCTCAACGAGACGGACCGGACCATTCGGGTCAAGGTCACGCTCGAGAGCGACAAGCTCTTCTTCCCCGACGGCGCCGAACGCGAGGTCGAGCTCCCACCCCGCAACACGACGGTCGGGTTCACGGTCGAGTCGCGCGCATCGGGCACGTTCCCCCTCGTGCTCACGGTGACGTCGGTCGACGAGGAGTTGGTCATCCAGTCGACCCGGGTGCGGGTGCGGTCGACGTTCGTCAGCGGCGTGGGCGTGTTCCTCACGGTCGGCGCCGCGCTCTTCCTCGCAATGTGGTGGCTGCTCCATTTCCGCCGCCGGCGGCGTCACGCCCCCGATGCGGCCACATGACCCCACCCGGCGCATGACGGCGGCCGGCGCCGCCGGCCGAACCGCAGGCGGCCGGACCGACGCCCGCGCATCCCGCCGACTCCTGCGGTCGAGCGCGATCGTCGGCGTAGGCACCGCGCTGTCGCGCGTGACCGGCTTTCTCCGCGTCGCCGCGATCGCCTACTCCCTCGGCGGCGCCACCGTCGCCGGCGTGTACAGCTACGCCAGCCAGACCCCGGCGATGCTCTACGAGCTGCTCCTCGGCGGCGTGCTCACCGCCACACTCGTGCCGCTCTTCGTGCGCCAGGTCGAGCAGCGAGACGACCGGGCGACCAGCGCGGTGTTCACGGTCTCGGCGGTAGCGCTCCTCGGGCTGACGGTCGTGGGCGTGCTGATCGCCCCGTGGATCGTCGACCTGTACACCCTGCGCGTCAGCGGCGCCGACCGCGAGGCGCAACAGCAGCTGGCCACCGACCTCCTCCGGCTGTTCATGCCGCTGATCTTCTTCTACGGGATGGTCGCGCTGGCGACCGCGCTCCTGAACGCCCGCCGCCGGTTCACGGCCGCGGCCCTCGCACCGATCCTCAACAACATCGTGGTGATCGCGATCTTCCTCGCGCTCCCCCGTATCGCCGACGAGCCGTTCACGCTCGACCGGGTGCGGCACGACACCGGGCTCGTCCTGCTGCTCGGGCTCGGAACGACCGCCGGGCTCGCCGCGGTCGCGCTCGTCCTGGTGCCGGCGCTCACCCGGGCCGGTGCCCGCATCCGGTTTGTCCTCGACTTCCGCCACGCGGCGGTGGCCACGATGATGCGGCTGTCCGGGTGGACGGTGGGCTACGTCATCGCCAACCAGGTCGCCCTGTGGGTCGTCCTCGTGCTCGCCAACGACGTGAACGGCGGCCCGTTCCTCTACCTGAGTGCGTACGCCTTCTTTCAGCTGCCGCACGGGCTGTTGGCGGTGTCGCTGATGACGACGATCGCGCCCGAGATGGCGAGCGCGGCCGGGCGCGGCGACATCGCCGGGCTCCGGGAGCGCCTGTCGTTCGGGCTCCGCATGACGATCCTGGCGGTGCTGCCGGCGGCGGCGGCGTTCGTCGGGCTGGCCCGTCCGATCGTGGTCGCGTTGCTGGAGCGGGGTGCGTTCACCGCCGCCGACTCCGCCGTCACCGCCGATGCGATCGCGTGCTTCTCGGTCGGGTTGGTGCCGTTCTCCGTCTACCTCTTCTCCCTGCGCGCCTTCTACTCCCTGCAGGACACGCGCACGCCGTTCCTGCTCAACTGCTTCGAGAACGCCGCCAACATCGCGCTGGCGATCCCGCTGTACCTGTGGCTCGGCATCCCCGGCCTCGCCTTGTCCTTCGCGGGGGCGTACGCCGTCGCCGCGGTCGTGACGCTGGCAGTGCTGCGCCGGCGGCTGGGCCGGTTCGACGGGCGCCGGATCCTCGACACGACCGCTCGGGTGCTGGCCACGGGCCTGGTGGTCGCGGCCGCCACCGGGGCGGTCTCGCGGGCCCTGGGTTGGGAGACGACCGGCCGGGCCGTGCTCACGACCGCCGTGGGCCTCCTCGCGGCGATCGCGGCATGTGCGGCGGGCTTCGTCGCGCTCCGGGTTCCCGAACTGGCCGACCTGCGGGCCCTGCTCCCGGGCCGGTTCTCCGGCCGGCGCGGCCGCGAAGGCCTGCCCTCGGAGGTTCGAAGCCAGGGGTTCGCGCGGGAGCAGTGAGCGTCCCGCAGGGCGACCGCCGGCCAGCCCGGTCGAGGATGGCCCGGCGGGCGAGGCGAGGCGCCCAGGAAAGGTGTAACGATTCCGGTCTGGTCCCGGTCCGATCCGGAGCCAGAGAGGGGGGGGCTTCGTGGGTGTTCGAGTCGTCACCGACAGCGCATGTGACCTGCCCGAGGACCTCGTCGCCAAGCTCGACATCGAGATCGTCCCGCTGACGATCCGGTTCGGCAGCGACGAGCTCGTCGACCGGCGCGAGCTCTCGACCGACGACTTCTGGCGCCGCCTGGGCGAATCGCCGGTGCTGCCGGAGACGTCGGCCCCGTCGGCGGGCGCGTTCGAGGAGACCTTCCGGGCACTCGCCGACGGTGGCGCCGACGGGATCGTGTGCATCAACCTCTCGTCGAAGCTCTCCGCGACGATGCAGGCGGCCCAGGTCGCGGCCAAGGCGGTGCACGACGACTGCCCGGTCGAGGTGATCGACTCGCTCCACGTCTCGATGGGTCTCGGCAACCTCTGCATCACCGCCGCCAGGAGCGCGGCCGAGGGCGCCTCGCTCGAGTCGATCGTGGCGACGGTGCTCGACCAGCGCGAGCGCACCAAGCTCTACGGCACGCTCGATACGCTCGAGTTCCTCAAGAAGGGTGGCCGGATCGGCAACGCCCGCGCCCTGCTCGGGTCGATGCTCGCGATCAAGCCGGTCGTCGAGTTCAAGGACGGCGTCGTCGAGGAGGCGGGTAAGGTCCGCACCCGTTCCAAGGCGCTGCGCCTGCTCGTCGACAAGGTGAAGGAGGGCCCGGTCGAGAACCTGGCCGTCCTCCACGGCAACGCCCCCGACCTCGGCGAGCTCCTCGGCATGCTGAATCCGCTGGTCTCCCGGGACGAGATCGTCGTCGGCCAGATCGGTCCGGTCATCGGCACGCACGCCGGGCCCCGCGTCATCGGCGTGACCTTCCAAACCGGCACCTGACGGAATTACGCCGAGCCCGGACGGGTAGCGTCGGGCGGTGCCCGAGACCGTCGCCCCCGGCCGAGTCCTCGGCGGTCGCTACCGCCTGGACCACGAGCTTGCGCGCGGCGGCATGGCGGCCGTGTGGGTGGCCGAAGACCCGCTCCTCTCACGCCGCGTCGCGGTGAAGATCCTGCACCCCGAGCTCGGGGTCAACGAGGCGCTGCGGGCGCGCTTCCGCCACGAGGCGGTCGCGGCGGCGAAGCTCAGCCACCCCGCGATCGTCGCCACCTACGACACCGGCGACGACGACGGCACCGC
Organism: Actinomycetota bacterium; assembly: GCA_013695115.1. Lineage (GTDB taxonomy): Bacteria > Actinomycetota > Acidimicrobiia > IMCC26256 > JACDBD01 > JBPCMN01. Next base: position 4,852 of record JACDBD010000139.1, read on the forward strand.
CTACATCGTCATGCAACTCGTCGAGGGTCCGACGCTGCGTCGCATGCTCGACGCCCGCGGCGCGCTCCCGGTCGGCGAGGCCGCCGACATCGCCAGCCAGGTCGCCGAGGCGCTGGACCACGCCCACCGCAACGGCCTGGTGCACCGCGACATCAAGCCCGCGAACGTGCTCATCCCGCCCGACGGCCAGGTGAAGGTGACCGACTTCGGGATCGCCAAGGCCAGCGGGGGGGAGGACCTGACCAGCACGGGCGCGGTCATCGGTACCGCCCGCTACCTCGCCCCCGAGCAGGTCAACGGGGACGCGGTCGACGGCCGCGCCGACGTGTACGCGCTCGGCCTCATCCTCTACGAGATGCTCACGGGAACGCTGCCCTTCCGCGGCGACAGCGAGATCGCGACCGCGATGGCCCGCCTCACGACGGTGCCCGACCCGGTACGCGACCTCCGGCCCGAGGTGGCGCCCATGCTCGACGCGGTGGTGAGCCGGAGCCTCGCCCGTGACCCGGAGCAGCGCTTCCCCTCGGCGCGGGCCCTGCACGACGCCCTCGACCCGGCGCGCGACTCGACGCCGCCCCCGCGCTCGGCTCCGGCG
>JACDBD010000151.1 GCA_013695115.1 Actinomycetota bacterium
ACGTCCCGGAGTGAACCGCACCGGTATGTGCTTGATGCCGTTGATGAAGTTCGACCGCAGTCGCTGCACCTCGCCCGCGGGCTCGATGTCGGGCATGCGTCGCAACACCTCGTCGAAGATGACCTTGATCTCGAGGCGGGCGAGGTTCGCGCCCAGGCAGAAGTGCGGGCCCCCGCCGCCGAAGGCGATGTGCTCGTTGGGGGAACGGTCGACGCGAAACGCGAACGGGTCGTCGAACACAGCCTCGTCGCGGTTGGCGGAGATGTACCAGAGCACGACCTTGTCGCCCTCGTGGATCTCGCGGTCGCCCAACACGACGTCGCGCGTCGCGGTGCGACGGAAGTGCATCACCACTGAGCCCCAGCGCAGCATCTCCTCGACACCAGAATCGAGCAGCGCGGGGTCCGCGGCAAGCCGGCGGCGCTCGTCGGGGTGGTCGAACAGTGCCAGCAGGCCGTTCGAGATCAGGTTGCGGGTCGTCTCGTTGCCCGCCACTGCCAAGAGCAGGAAGAAGAGCTCGAAGTCGAGCTCACCGAGTCGCTCACCGTCGATCTCGGCCTGGAGCAGCGTCGAGATGATGTCGTCGCCGGGATGCTTCCGCTTCTGCGCGGCGAGGTCGTTGGCGTACGCGAACAGTTCAGCCTGAGCCGTCTGCGCCTCCGACTCGTCCCGGGCGTACTCGGGGTCCTCGCTCCCGATCATCCGGTTGCTCCAGTCGAACACGAGCGAGCGGTCTTCGTGCGGGACGCCCATCATCTCGGCGATCACCTGGAGCGGCAGCTCGGCGGCGACGTCGGTCACGAAGTCGCACTCGCCCCGCTCGATGACCTCGTCGACGATGCCGGTGGCGAGCTCCACGATGTGCTGGTTGAGCTGACCGATCATGCGAGGGGTGAAACCCTTGTTGACGAGCAGGCGGTAGCGCGTGTGTCGCGGCGGATCCATGTACAGCATCACGTGGATCATCTGGGCGAGGGCCTCGGGATCGAGGTCCCACAGGTGCACCGCGCCCCGCTCCGACGAGTACGTCTCCCAGTCGCGGTTGGCCTCGACCACGTCGTCGTAGCGGGTGACCGCCCAGAACCCGGGCCCGTCGGGCTCGCGGTGCCAGTGGACAGGATCCTCGTGCCGGAGCCGGGTGAACGTCTCGTGGGGCACGCCGGGCACGAAGTTGTCGGGGTCGGTGAGGTCGACCCCCATCAGTTGGGGCTGTCGCTGCATGAGAACGCATTCTAGAATGGGTTCTCGTGGACAGCCAAGACCCCTCTGTGACCTCGGGTTTCGTGGCGGGGACCATCGCCCTGGTCCGCCCGACCCTGATGGCCCACGGGACCCCGGCCCAGCAGGAGCGGTATCTCCCGCCGTTGCTCCGGGGCGACGAGGTCTGGTGCCAGCTGTTCAGCGAGCCGGGGGCGGGCTCCGACCTCGCCGCGCTCGGCACGCGGGCGGTGCGCGACGGCGACGAGTGGGTGGTGAACGGGCAGAAGGTGTGGACGTCGGGCGCGCAGCACGCCGACTTCGCCATCCTCATCGCCCGGACGGATCCTGACGTTCCGAAGCACCGCGGCATCACGTACTTCGTGCTCGACATGCGCAGCCCCGGGGTCGAGGTGCGGCCCCTGCGCCAGATCGACGGCGCCGCCGAGTGCAACGAGGTGTTCCTGACCGACGTGAGCGTCCCGCACGCGAACGTCGTCGGCGACGTGAACGGCGGCTGGGCTGTCGTCCACACGACGCTCGCCAGCGAGTCGACGATGATCGGCAGCAGCGGCGGGACCGACGACGACGTCGACGCGCTGGTCTGCCTCGCGCGCGAGACCGACGTCGGGAGCGACCCGCTCATTCGCCAACGGATCGCGGACGTCTACATCCGGGCCCGGGTCCTGCGCTTCCTCGGCGCCCGGGCCGGTATCGACGGGTCGGTGCTGAAGCTGCTCTGGGCCGAGGCGGGCGCCCGTGCCGCCGAAATCGGAGTGGCCGCGCAGGGACCGCTCGGGATGTTGTTCGAGGACGCGCCCGAGGACGGCTACTGGCAGCGCCAGCTCCTCCGGCAGTTCCACTGGCGCATCGGCGGCGGGACCGAGGAGATCCACCGCAACATGATCGGCGAGCGCACCCTCGGCCTCCCGGCCGAGCCGCGGGTCGACAAGAACGTCCCGTTCCGCGAACTGGTGCAGTCGGGATGACCGTGCGGACGAGCGTCCCCGCAGGGGCAGCGCCGGGTATCCCGGCGCTGAGCGAGGGAGCCAGGTGATGGACACCACCGACAAGACGGCGTACCGGGTCGAGGAGGGCGCCGACCTCGAGGCCCGCCGGCTCGAGTACCTCGGCGCGATGTTCGACCCCGCCAGCACCGCGCTGCTCGAGCGCCTGGTCCGTCCGGGCGATCACGTGCTCGAGGTCGGCGTCGGCGGCGGTTCGATCGCCCGCTGGCTCGCCGACCGCGTGGGCCCGGACGGCCGCGTCCTCGCCACCGACATCGACCTCCAGTTCGCGGGCGAACCGCCGGCCAACCTGGAGCTGCGCGAGCACGACATCACCGTCGACCCGCTCCCGGAGGCGTCGTTCGACCTCGCCCGCGCCCGAGGCGTGCTCCAGCACCTCGACCGGCGCGAGGACGCGCTCGAGCGCATGGTGGCCGCGACCAAGCCGGGAGGCTGGGTCGTGGCCGAGGACGCCGACTTCTGGACGTTCGAGAGCCAGGCCATTCCCGAGCCGCTCGCGACCGTGTGCCGCACGCTGCAGGACGCCTACACCGAGATGTCGGGGCACGACCGCTACCTCGGGCGCCGCCTCGTCCCGTTCCTGCGCGGCGCCGGCCTCGTCGACGTCGATGCCGAGGGGCACGTGTTCGCGATGCACGGCGGCCAGCCGAGCGCGGAGTGGTACTTCCTCGGCATCGCCCGGGCGGGGCCCGCGCTCGTCAGCGCCGGCCTGTTCGACGAGGACACCCTGACGCGCGCGTTGACACAGGCGCGCGACCCCGACTTCGCGGCGCTGTCGCCCATCGCGGTGGCGGCGTGGGGGAGGAAGCCGGCATGACCGCGGGCGAGCTTGTCGTCCGGCGCCGGCTCACGGCGCCGCAGCAGGAGCGGCGCGACCGGATCCTGGCCGTCGCCCGCGAGCTCGCCGGGAGCGGCGGCTACGAGGCCGTCGTCATGCGCGACGTCGCCGAGCGCTCCGGCGTCGCCCTGGGCACGCTCTACCGGTACTTCGCCTCGAAGGACCACCTCCTGGCCGAGGTGCTGGTGGCGTGGGGCGGCGACCTCGAGGACGGCCTCCGGCGGTCACCGGCGCAGGGTGAGCTACGCGAGCGAATCAGCGCCGTGCTCGAGCGCGCCGGCCGAACCGTGCAGCGGGAGCCGGTGCTGGCGGCCGCGGTCACCCAGGCGCTGCTGTCGCGCGACCCCGCGGTCACCGACGTGCAGGCCAGCTTCACCACGATGATGCGACGCTGGCTCGACATCGCCATCGGCGACGACGACCTCCCCGACCGCGAACGCATCGTCGAGGTCCTCGAGCACGTGTTCTTCTCCACCATGATCGGGTTGGTGAACGGCCGGCGCGATCCCGCCGAGGTCGGCGAGCAGGTCGACCGGGCCGCCCGGCTACTGCTAGACGAACGGGCGTGAGCGACCGCACGCCGGTGATCGCGGGGATCGGGCTCAGCGACTATCCCGT